>CAZOJL010000043.1:0-22514 GCA_964580075.1 uncultured Akkermansia sp.
GCGACCGGTGCGGCGTGGAGGTGACGGTCTCCCGCGTGCGCCGGCAGCGGATGGGGCACATTGAATTGGCCGTGCCGGTGTCGCACATCTGGTTTTTCAAGTGCAATCCGAGCCGGATCGGCCTCATTCTGGATCTCTCCACCAGCGTGCTCGAGCGCGTGCTCTATTACGAAGACTACCTCGTCACCGATCCGGGCGACACGCCGTTGAAGCGCCAGCAGTTGCTGTCCGAGATCGACTACCACGAGGCGGTTGAAAAATACGGCGAGACCTTCGAGGCGATGATGGGCGCCGAGGCGATCCGCAAGTGCCTGGTGTCGACCAACCTCGAACAGCTCATGCACGACCTGGAAGAGCAGATCGAAAACACCCGCAGCAAGCAGACACGCAAGAAGATTACCAAGCGCATGAAGGTGTGCGACGGGTTCATGCGCAGCGATGCCCATCCCGACTGGATGATCCTCGACGTGCTGCCGGTGATTCCGCCCGAGTTGCGGCCGCTGGTGCCGTTGGAGGGAGGCCGGTTTGCGACGTCAGACCTGAACGACCTGTACCGCCGGGTGATCAATCGCAACAACCGCCTGCGCAACCTGTTGCAGCTCAAGACGCCCGATGTGATCATCCGCAATGAAAAGCGGATGCTGCAGGAGGCGGTTGACGCGGTGTTTGACAACGGCCGCCACGGGCGAGCCGTCGCGGGCGCGGGCAACCGCCCCTTGAAATCGCTCTCCGACATGCTCAAGGGGAAGACGGGCCGTTTCCGCCAGAACCTTCTGGGCAAGCGCGTGGACTACTCCGGCCGTTCGGTGATCGTCGTCGGTCCCGAGCTCACGCTCAACCAGTGCGGGCTTCCGAAGAAGATGGCACTCACGCTCTTCGAGCCGTTCATCATCCGTCGGCTCAAGGAAAAAGGGATCTGTCACACGGTCCGCACGGCACGCAAGATGATCGAGCGCCATGACGAGCAGGTGTGGGACATTCTGGAAGAGGTCACCAAGGGCAAGACCGTGATGCTCAACCGGGCACCGACGCTCCACCGGTTGTCGATTCAGAGTTTTGAACCGATCCTGGTCGAGGGAGAAGCCATCCGCATTCACCCCATGGTGTGTACGGCCTTCAACGCGGACTTTGACGGTGACCAGATGGCGGTTCACGTGCCGTTGTCGGTCGAGGCGCAGCTCGAGAGCCGCCTGCTGATGATGTCCACCCATTCGATCTTCTCGCCGGCGTCCGGCAAGTCGACGATGACGCCCACGCAGGACGTGGCGCTCGGGATCTACTATTTGACGATCCCCAGCCAGCAGGACAAGCTCGCGGGGCGGATTGCCGGCAAGAGCAAGCCCGCGACCGGCGAGCACCTGCCCCTCATCGGCACCGCCGACGAAGCGCACCTGGCCCTAGCCGAGGGGGCCGTTACCCTGCACACCCGTGTCCGGTTCCGCAATCCCGATTCCGGCAAGCCTGTGCGGCGCTACGGCAGCAGCGAGGCGAACGTGATTGAAACCACCGTCGGCCGGATCGTATTCAACGAGATCTGGCCCGCCGAACTCGGTTTCGTCAACGATAAAATTGACAAGAGCAAGCTCGGCGATCTCATCCTCCATTGCTACCAGGTTTCCGGGCATGAGCGCACCGTGCGCGTGTTGGACCAACTGAAGGAGATCGGTTTCACATACGCCTGCCTGGCCGGCATTTCGATGGGTCTCAAGGACATGATCCGGCCGCCCGAGAAGGACGAGCTGCTGGCGATCGCGAACGCCGAAGTCGAGAAGGTCGAGAAGCAGCACCATCTGGGCGTGATCACCGACGGCGAGCGGCACAACAAGATCTGCGACATTTGGAACAGCACCACCGAGCGGGTCGCCGACGAGCTGTACAAGGCGATCGACCTGAACGTGTCCCCGTTGAATCCGGCACCCGCCGAGACCAACCCCGTGTTCATGATGGTCGATTCCAAGGCGCGCGGCTCCAAGGCCCAGATCCGGCAGCTCGCCGGTATGCGCGGCCTCATGGCCAAACCCTCAGGCGAAGTCATTGAGCGCCCGATCATCGCGTCCTTCCGCGAGGGGCTTTCGGTGCTGGAATACTTTGTCTCGTCGCACGGTGCCCGTAAGGGTCTGGCCGACACCGCCTTGAAGACCGCCGACGCGGGGTATCTGACCCGCAAGCTGGTGGACGTCTCGCAAGACGTGATCATCACGATCCAGGATTGCAACACGGTCAATGGCATCGAGATTGAGGCCGTGATCGAAGGTGACGAGGAAGTCCTCCACCTCCGGACGCGCATGCTGGGGCGGACGGCGCTTTATGACATTGTCCATCCCACGACCGGTGAGATCCTCGTGCGGACCAACGAAGAGCTTGACGAGACGCTGGCCCGGCGCGTCGAGGATGCGGGGGTGGAGCGGGTTTGGATCCGGAGCGGCCTCACCTGCGACGCCACACAGGGGATGTGCGCCAAGTGCTACGGGCGGGACCTGGCCACCGGGCGGCCGGTGGAGATTGGCGCGGCGGTGGGTATTATCGCCGCGCAGTCGATCGGCGAACCCGGAACCCAGCTCACCATGCGCACGTTCCATATCGGCGGCACCGCATCGATGGTCGCCCGCACGCCGGAACAAATCGCCAAGGCACCGGGTCGTGTCGAGTATCGGGATCTGCGCACGGTGCGTAATCGTGATGGCCAGCTCGTGGTGCTCAACAAGAACGGCTTGGTGGTGCTGGTGGACGAGGCCACCCGTGAGGTCGACAGCTACACCCTGCAGATGGGCGCGGTGCTGTATGTCGAGGAAGGCGCGATGGTTCAGCAGGGCGAGATGATTGCGGCCTGGGATCCGCACTCGGTGCCGATTCTGGCCGAGGCGGAGGGCGTGGTCTCGTTTTACGACTTCGTGGACGATGTGTCGGTCCGGAGCGACCGTGACGAAGAGACCGGTAAGCGCGCGCTGGTCGTGCTGGACACCAAGGAAGACCTCCATCCGCAGGTCGTGGTCACTGCGCCGGGAACCAAGGCGATGCTGGGATCCTACCATATTCCGGCCGGTGCCCACGTCATGGTCAAACAGGGAGATCTGGTCACCCCCGGCATGTTGATCGCCAAGACGCCGCGGAAAGAGGCGATGACCCGCGATATTACGGGCGGTCTGCCGCGCGTGGCGGAGTTGTTCGAAGCGCGACACCCGAAAGATGCGGCCGAGATCGCCAAGATCGAGGGGCACGTCGATTTTGGCGCGAACCAGCGCGGCAAGCGCTGCCTGATCATCCGCGACGAAGTGACCGGTTCCGCCGAGGAGCACCTGATTCCGATGGGCAAGCACATCGTCGTCTACAAGGGCGACCATGTGCGCAAAGGACAGCAGCTCACGGAAGGCCCCGTGGTGCCGCAGGAGATTCTCGACGTGTGCGGCCCGCAGGAACTGCAGAAATACCTCGTCAACGAGGTACAGCAGGTCTACCGGATGCAGGGCGTGGAAATCAACGACAAACACATCGAGATCATTGTGCGGCAGATGTTGCGCAAGGTGCGCATCACCAACCCCGGCGACACCGACTTCCTCTGGGGCGAGCAGGTCTCCCGCCAGGAGTTCATCGAGGTCAACGAGCGGGTCACACATGAGGGCAAGCGCGCGGCCGAGGCGCAACCCGCGCTGCTGGGGATCACCAAGGCGTCGCTGGAAACCGACAGCTTCATCTCGGCTGCGTCGTTTCAGGATACGACCCGCGTCCTGACCGACGCGGCGACGATCGGGCGCGTGGACGGACTGAACGGCTTCAAGGAGAACGTCATTCTCGGCCATCTGATTCCCGGCGGCACGGGCTTCCCGCTGCATCGGTACATCAAGTTGGTGGCGTTGGCCGACCCGTTGTCGGACGAGGATCTGGGCATCGTACATCATGCGGATCAGGAGCGAAAACTCGAGGATTTATTGGGTTAGCATTTTTACGCTTGCATCGTGCACGCCGCTTTGCTAATCTCGCTCTCCTTTTTGTGGGACATTGAAAGGGACATATGCCGACGATCAATCAACTGGTGCGCATCGGGAGAAGTCCATTGCGCAACAAAAGCAAATCACCCGCGCTCAAGGCGTGTCCGCAGCGCCGCGGCGTCTGCCTCGTGGTGAAGACCCAGACGCCGAAGAAACCGAACTCTGCGTTGCGCAAGGTGGCGCGTGTGCGGCTGACGACCGGTTACGAGGTCAGCGCGTACATTCCGGGCGAAGGGCACAATCTGCAGGAGCACAGCGTGGTGCTGGTGCGCGGTGGGCGCGTCAAGGATTTACCGGGCGTCCGCTACCATATTGTCCGCGGCACGCTGGACAGTCTGGGTGTGGCCGGACGTAACCGCAGCCGGTCGAAGTACGGCGTCAAGATTCCGAAGGTCGAAGCGAACTAATTAACGCGTGGCGAGGCAAGACGGATATGGCAAGAAGGCGTAGATCTGAAAAGCGGGTGTTGACCCCAGACCCCCAGTACAACAGCGAACTCGTTGCGCGCGTCATCAATGCGTTGATGATCAGCGGCAAGAAGACGACGGCCGAGCGGATCGTCTACGGCGCGCTGACGGAGATCGCGGATAAAACGGGCAAGGATCCGTTGGAAGTGCTGGGCATGGCGATCAGCAACATGCGGCCGAAGGTCGAGGTCAAGTCGCGTCGGGTGGGCGGCACGACCTACCAGGTGCCGGTGGAGATCCGTCCGCCGCGGCAGTTGGCCATGGCCCTCCGCTGGATGGTGCAGTACGCGAGTGCCCGCCGCGGCGCGGGGATGCCCAAGGCGGTCGCGCAAGAACTATTGGAAGCTTACGGCAATCAGGGAAATGTAATCAAGAAACGGGACGATACGCACAAGATGGCGCAGGCCAACAAGGCGTTTGCGCATTACGCGTGGTAAGTCACGCGACCGGCCGCCGGCAGGCGGCCACCTGTTCTTTGACAAACCGGGAAGATGGGTACGACGCGTCATGGACGTGAAGGCTAAAGAGTCGAAAGGCAAAGCGGCGGGCACTACGCCCGGCGCGCGTGCCGTTGCTTTGGCCGACGTGCGCAACATCGGGATTGTGGCGCATATCGACGCGGGAAAAACGACGACGACCGAGCGAATCCTTTTCTACGCCGGACGCACCCACCGACTGGGTAATGTAGACGACGGCAACACCACGACCGATTGGATGATCCAGGAGCGCGAGCGCGGCATCACGATCACCAGCGCCGCCATCACCTGTGCGTGGCAGGGATGCCAGATCAACATTATCGACACCCCGGGCCATGTGGATTTCACCATTGAAGTAGAACGCTCACTGCGCGTCTTAGACGGCGCGGTGGGCGTTTTTTGTGCCGTCGGCGGGGTGCAGCCGCAATCCGAGACGGTCTGGCGCCAGGCCGACACGTACCATGTCCCCCGAATCGCGTTCATCAACAAGATGGATCGCATGGGTGCCGATTTTGACGCCGTGGTGGCCGAGATCCGAAGCAAGCTCGGGGCGCCGGCGGTGCCGCTGATGCTGCCGTGGGGTCAGGCGGAGACCTTTGCCGGCGTGATCGATCTGCTTGAGATGCGGATGCTGACATTTGATGGGGCTGACGAAGGCCGAACGATACAAGAGCATCCGATTCCCGGCGACCTTCAGGCGAAGGCTGCCGCGGCGCGCACGCAGCTCGTCGAGCATTTGGGCGAGGTCGACGAAGCGGTGCTCACGGCGTATCTGGTAACCCCCGACGTCCCGGCCGATGTGTTGCGCCCCGCGATTCGCCGCGCGGTCATCTCCCGTGCGATGGTGCCGGTGTTGTGCGGCACGGCCCTGCACAACACCGGCGTGCAATTGCTGCTCGACGCCGTGGTCGCCTACCTGCCGTCACCCGAGGATGTCGGCGCGGTGCGGGCGACCGACGTCAAGACGGGCGCCGCGGTGACGCGGAATCCCGAGGATGCCGCGCCCCTGACGGCGCTGGTCTTCAAGATCGCCACGGATCCCTACGTGGGAAAGCTCTTTTTTGTCCGGCTTTACGCCGGCCGGTTGCGCAAGGGGCAGAATGTCTACAACCCGCGGATCAAGGGGCGCGAGCGGGTGATGAAGCTGGTGCGACTCTTCGCCGACGCCCAGGAAGAGGTCGAGGAACTCTTCGCCGGGGACATCGGCGCGGTCGTCGGCCTCAAGGCCGCGACGACCGGAGATACCCTCTGTGCCGAGCATCAGCCGATCGCGCTCGAACGGATCGAGGCCCCCGAGCCGGTCATGTTCATGGCCATCGAGCCGAAGACGCAGGCCAACCGCGACAAATTGAACGACGCGTTAGAGCAGCTCTCCGCAGAAGACCCCACCTGCGTGGTTCGGACCGATTCCGAAACCGGGCAGTTGATTCTGAGCGGAATGGGCGAGCTGCACTTGGAAATCCTGGTGGATCGACTCCTTCGGGAATTCAAGGTGGAGGCCAACACCGGCCGCCCGATGGTCTCGTATTACGAGACCGTGACGGCGACGGGGCGGGCCGACTATGTCTTTGACCGCGACTTTGGTGGCAAGCGCCACTACGCCCGTGTCGTGGTGGAAGCGGCGCCGCGTGAGCGGGGCAGCGGGCATGCGGTGGAAATCGCGTGCAGCCGCAAGGCCCTGCCCGACGAGGCGCTGGTAGCGTGCATCGAGCAAGGCTTGCTCGACGGCATCATGACGGGGGTGCTCGCGCGCTACCCGTTGACGGATGTCGTGGCGCGCGTCACGGAGGTGGGCATTGCGGACGAGGAATCGGCCACGGAAGTGGCATTCCGGACGGCCGCCGTGCTGGCTTTTCGCGAGGCGGCACAAGCGGCGGCTCCAGAGTTGCTGGAGCCGATCATGTCCCTTGACATTGTGACTCCGCCGGACCATGTCGGCGAGATCATGGGGGATATCAACGGGCGCCGCGGACACGTGTGCGACATGAGGGTGCGTGGAAACATGCAACTCGTGCGTGCGCGGGTGCCATTGGCGGAGTTGTTCGGGTATTCAACGGTGATTCGGTCGTTATCGCGTGGCCGCGCAAGCTACACGATGGAGCCCGATGCATTCGCCGTGGTGCCGCGGACAGTGAGAGAACACGTATTGAACAGGTGACGAAAGCATGCAAAGTCAGCGCATACGCATCCGTTTGCAGGCATACGACCACAGGGTACTGGACCAGGCCGTCGGTGATATCATCGAAACGGCCCGCGGGACAGGCGCGCAGGTGGTGGGGCCGATTCCGCTTCCGACGCGGATCGAGCGCTTCACGGTCAACCGCAGTCCGCACGTGGACAAGAAGTCCATGGATCAATTCGAAATGCGGACGCACAAGCGGTTGCTCGATATCGTCAGCCCGACGGCCAAAACGGTCGACGAGCTGAAGAAATTAAACCTGCCGGCCGGCGTGGATATCTCCATTCGAGTTTAAGGACGGTGAGGCACCATGGAAGGCTTAATTGGCAAGAAAGTTGGCATGACGCAGGTCTGGGACAAGGACGGGCGTCGGGTTGCGGTTACGGTACTTGAAGTCGGTCCCTGCCCCGTCATCCAAGTGAAGACGGTGAAGAAGGACGGCTACGTGGCCGCGCAGGTTGGATTCGGGACGCAGAAGGCGCATCGGCTGACGAAGTCGGCGCTCGTGCGCTACGCCAAGGCCGGCGTGACGCCGTGCCGGGTGCTGCACGAGTTCAAGCTGGATGCAGGCGATGCGCTCGAAGCGGGCCAAGCGGTTGACGTCGGGATGTTCGACGACGTGAAGTTTGTCGACGTCCAGGGGGTGACCAAAGGGCGCGGGTTTGCGGGTGTCGTGCGGCGTTACCGCATGGCGGGTGGGCCGAAGACGCACGGCGGCCACTCCAAGAACCGTGTCGGTTCGATTGGCGCGCGCGATCTGCCGGGCTGGATCGAGAAAGGCAAGCGGATGCCGGGCCACATGGGATCCGTGTCGCGCACGACGCAAAACCTGACGGTGGTGCAGGTGCGCAAAGAGGATAATCTCTTGTTGGTCGGGGGAGCCGTCCCGGGCCCGGCTGGCGCGGTTGTTTTTGTGAAAAAAGCCCTGAAGAAGGGATAACGAGCAATGAGTACGATCAAAATTTTCAACGCGATGGGAGAACCCGCCGGCGAGCTGGCCTTCGCGGATGAGCGGCTGGTGCTGGACAAAGGCGACCAGGCTGTCAAGGATACGGTCGTGGCGACCCTGAACGCGCGGCGCGCGGGCACGGGCTCAACACAGACCAAAGGCGAGGTTGCGGGAAGCGGCAAAAAGCCCTACCGCCAGAAGGGAACCGGCAACGCCCGTGCGGGCAGCCGTCGGTCCCCGATCTGGCGCGGAGGGGGCGTCGCCCTCGGTCCGCGATCGCGATCCTTCGCGCAAAAAGTCAATCGCAAGGTGGCGCAGCTCGCGTTCCGACGCGCGCTCAGCGCGAAGATTGCCGACGGCCAGGTGGTCGTGGTTGACGCACTCAACCTGCCCGAAGCCAAGACCAAACTCGTGGCGGCGTTGCTCAAGAAACTCGATGTGCGGACCTCGGGTCTCTTTGTGACCGATGTGGCAAACGACGCGCTGGTGCGCGCCGCGCGAAACATCCCGAAGGTTGAGGTTGCCTGCGCCTGTGATGTTGATGTATACTCCCTGCTTCGCTTTCGTACCGTGATTGCCACGCGTGCGGGTTTTGAGGCGCTCACAACGCGGTTGACAGGGAAGGCGGAGGTGACGGCATGAAACACGCCGGTATCATCCGAAAAATTCAAGTAACGGAAAAAGGGACGGCAATGGCCGCGCAGAATGCGTTTCTCCTCGAGGTCGCCCCCGAGGCGAACAAGCTGGAGATCCGCGAAGCGGTCGAAGCGCAGTTTGGCGTCCATGTGCTGGCCGTTCGTACACAAAACTATGCGGGCAAGCCCTGCATGACGCGCACGCGCCATCGGACGAGCCGTCCCGATTGGAAGCGCGCGATCGTCACCGTACGGGCGGGCGAGCGCATTGAGGCCGTCTAACGCCGCCGGAGGAATGGATCCATGGGTCTGAAAACCTTTAAACCGAGAAGTCCGGGTCTCCGCCACCGTGTGGCGCAGACCTTTGAGGAGATCACCGAGAAGAAGCCGGTGCGCCGGCTGACCGAGGCCTTGCATTCCAAGGCCGGTCGCGGCAATTCGGGACGCATCAACGTGCGCCACCGCGGTGGCGGTGTTAAGCGGCGCTACCGGATCGTAGATTTCCGGCGCGACAAGGCGGGCATTCCCGCACGCGTGGCCGAGATTGCCTACGACCCCAACCGGTCGGCCAATCTGGCGTTGCTCAATTATGTGGATGGCGAGAAGCGCTACATCCTGGCGCCGACGGGGCTGAAGGTCGGGGACCTGCTCCTGTCCGGGATCGAGGCCGAGCCGACCGTGGGCAATGCCCTACCGCTGGAGAAGATCCCGCTGGGGCTCACCGTGCACAACGTCGAGCTTGTTCCCGGGAAGGGCGGCCAACTCGCTCGTTCCGCGGGCAACAGTTGCCTGGTCATGTCGCGCGAAGGCGGGTACGCCTCCCTGCGACTGCCCTCGGGCGAGATCCGGCGGGTGAACGCCAAAGGTCTGGCGACCATCGGCCAGGTGGGCAACGCCGACTGGAGCGGAGTCAAGCTCGGCAAGGCCGGCCGCAAGCGGTGGATGGGCATCCGCCCGACCGTTCGCGGTGTGGCAATGAATCCGGTTGACCATCCGATGGGCGGCGGCGAAGGCCGCACGTCCGGCGGCGGTCATCCGGTCTCGCCCTGGGGAAAACTGGCGAAGGGCGGCAAAACCCGCAACCGGCGGAAGACGTCGAGTACATTCATCGTCAAGCGGAGAAAGTAACCCATGTCGCGGTCTATTAAGAAGGGTCCGTATGTCGAGGCCCACCTGCTGAAAAAAGTGGATCGGATGAACCTGAGCGGTCGAAAGGCCCCGATCAAAACATGGTCGCGCCGTTCGATGATCATGCCTGAGTTTGTCGGCCATACTTTTGCAATTCACAATGGCAAACAGCACATCCCTATTTTCATCACAGAGAATATGGTTGGGCACCGGTTGGGCGAGTTCGCCCCCACGCGTACATTCCGCCAGCACGGCCTCCACACGAACAAGGCGGCGGCGAAGTAATGAGGAAATCAGTTATGGAAGTGACGGCTATTACCCGTAACGTCCGGCTTTCGGCGCAGAAAGGTCGCCCGCTGTCCCGCAAGGTGCAGGGGATGACGGTCGGCGAGGCGCTGAAGGTGACGCAATTTAGCCCGCGGAAGGCCGCCGTCGTGTTGGGTCAGACGATCCAGTCGGCGATGGCTAACGCGAAGAATAACGCCAGCCTGGATGCGGACGCGTTACGCATCCAACTGGCGGTGTTTGACGAAGGACCGCGTTTGCGGCGGTTCTGGCCTCGCGCCCGTGGCAGCGCGAGTCCGATTGCCCGGCGGTTGTGCCATGTGAAAGTGGTCCTGACCGACGGTCGGTGAGGCCGGAGTCTTTTTTCAGGAAGGAGCAGGACGTTGGGACAAAAAGTCAATCCTATTGGATTCCGAGTCGCGGTCAACCATGCGTGGCAGTCGCGCTGGTTTGCCGGAAAGCGTGATTTTGGCACGTTGCTCGCGGAAGATCAGATGATCCGCGAGGAAGTTAAGAGACGTTTGGAAGGCGCCGCGATCGCCAAGATCATGATCGAGCGTTACGCCAATCGCGTGCGGGTCAACATCTTCTCAGCCCGGCCGGGCGTGGTCATCGGCCGCAAGGGGCAGGATGTCGACCGAATTCGCACTGACCTGGCGAAGAAGACGGGCAAGGAGATCTACCTCGACATCCACGAGGTGCGCGATCCCGATGCCAACGCGCAACTGGTCGCCGAAGGCGTAGCACAGCAGGTCGAGCGCCGCGTGGCGATCAAGCGCGCCATTAAGCGGGCCGAGAAGGTCGCCATGGACATCGGCTGCGAGGGAATCAAGATCCGCTGCAGCGGCCGCATCAATGGCGCCGAGATCTCGCGCGTCGAGTGGAGCAAGCAGGGCAAGGTTCCGCTGCACACCCTCCGTGCGAACATCGACTACGGTTTCGCTGAGGCGCACACGACCGCAGGTCTGATCGGCATCAAGGTGTGGATCTGCACAAAGGATGATTTCCAGCCGGCGCGTTCCGCGACGAGGAGGAGAAGCCATGCCCCTAATGCCTAAACGCGTCAAGCACCGCAAGCAATCCAAGGGAAACCGGGCGGGGCGCGCCACCTCGGGTGCCGAGCTCGCCTACGGCGAATACGGCCTGAAGGCGCTCGGCCGCGGCTGGATTACCAACACCCAGATCGAGGCGTGCCGTGTGGCGGTGAACCGCCATATGAAACGCAAGGGCAAGCTGTGGATCCGGATCTTTCCGGACAAGCCGGTTACCAAGAAGCCCATTGAAGTGCGCATGGGCAAGGGCAAGGGCAATCCGGAACTCTGGGTCGCCGTGATCCTTCCGGGCAAGGTATTGTTCGAGGTCGCCGGCGTCCCGGACGTGATCGCTCGTGAATGCCTCCGCCTGGCGGACACCAAACTGGGCATCCGCACGCGGCTGGTTACCCGTAAGTAATCCAAGCGGAGAACGGAATAACAATGAAGGCTAGGGAATTAAGGGAACTTGGGGCGGAGGAGTTGGCTCAGCGGATTCGCGAGCAGTCGCAGGAACTGCAAAGCTTCCGCCTGAAGCATCACTCCGGTGCCAGCGTGGAGAAGCCGCTTCGGATTCGCACGCTCCGCCGTGAAATCGCACGCATGCTCACAGTTCAACGTGGGCGGGAGGCTGGACAGTAATGGCCGAGACGACAGAGAATCGCGGATCGCGAAAGATCCGCAAGGGTGTGGTGATCAGCCGCAGCGGGAACAAGTCGATCGTGGTGCAAACCGAGCGTCGGCTGCGTCACCCCATGTATGGCAAGGTGATCCGCCAGCACAAGAAGTATCACGCGCACGACGAGCAGAACGCCGCGCGGGTGGGCGATGCGGTGGTCATCACCGAATGCCGCCCGTTGAGCAAGATGAAGCGCTGGCGCGTGGTCGAAGTGGTGTCCGCAGAAGGAGCGCCGAAGTCATGATCCAGGAACAAACCGAACTGATTGTGGCGGACAACTCGGGCGCCAAGCTGGCCATGTGTTTCCGCATCCTCGGCCAGCGCAAGTCGTTCGCGCATATCGGCGACGTCATCCGCGTGGCCATCAAGGAGGCGCAGCCCACCGGCGCCGTGAAGAAGGGGCAGGTCTGCACGGCGGTGGTCGTGCGCACCGGCCACCCCATCAGCCGCTCCGACGGTTCGCATGTCCGTTTTGACCAGAACGCCTGCGTGATCGTGGATGTCAAGCTGAATCCGATCGGCACGCGTATTTTCGGTCCGGTGGCGCGCGAGTTGCGCGACCGGAATTATATGAAGATCATCTCGCTGGCGCCGGAAGTGGTCTGACGCCAGCAGCATAGTAACACGCGCGCAATGGCGTAAGCGTTGGCCTGTACGGATCGAATCCGGCGGGGCAAGGCTGGCGAACTGCGGGTTGCGGGTTGCGAGTTACGGGAAAAGAAGCATGAGCATTGCACGCATTAAGAAGCATGACACGGTGATTGCCATCTCGGGCGAATATGCCGGTCAGACGGGCAAGGTCAAGCGGGTCGACCTCCGCAAGGGTGTCGTCTTTGTCGAGGGCCTGAACCTGGTGAAGAAGGCCGTGCGCCGGTCGCAGATCAAGCCCGACGGCGGGTTTATCGAGATCGAGGCGCCGATCCGGATTTGCAAGGTGATGCCCTACGATCCGGAGGCCAAAAAGGGCGTCCGCATTCGGCGCGTCCGCACGGGGGACACCCTCGAACGGGTATCCAAGGCGACAAACAAGGTCTTGCACGGATAGGAGACGGACATGCCCAGACTCAAAGATTTTTATAACAAACAGATCACGCCCAAGTTGCGTGAGACGCTGGGGCTGAAAAACCCCATGCTGGTACCCCACCTGCAAAAAGTCGTCGTGAACATGGGCTTCGGGATCGTCGAGAAGGACGAGCAGAAGGCCCTGCTGGGGGATCTGACGAAGATCACCGGGCAGCATCCGATGACCTGCAAGGCGCGTAAGAGTATCTCGAATTTCAAGTTGCGCGAGGGGATGACCATCGGCGCCAAGGTCACCCTGCGGGGCGACCGAATGTACGAGTTCGTCGATCGCCTGGTGAATCACGCCCTGCCGCGTATCCGTGACTTCCGCGGGGTTTCGCTCCGCGGCTTTGACGGCCGCGGGGGCTACACGCTCGGGATCAAGGAGCAGACGATCTTCCCGGAGATCGACACCGCTGGAGCGAACGTGGAAAAGGGGATGGACATCACGTTTGTGACGTCTGCCCGTACCGACAATGAGGCCCGCGAACTGCTCGCGGCGCTCGGCATGCCGTTCGCCGGCAAATAAGGAGTTGTGCTATGGCCAAACTGTGTTTGATGGAAAAGGCGAAACGCACGCCGAAGTTCGCCGTGCGCAAGTACTGCCGGTGTACCCGGTGCGGGCGCGCACGCGCCTATATCCGTAAGTTCCAGCTCTGCCGCATTTGTTTCCGCGAGCTGGCTGTGTCGGGACAGATCCCGGGTGTGACCAAGGCGAGTTGGTGAGGGAGTTTCCATGAGTGTATCGGATCCCATCGCAGACATGCTGTTGCGGGTGCGTAATGCGCAGAAAGCCGGGCTTCAGGAAGTGGAGATGCCCGGTTCCCGTCTCAAGGGCGAAATTGCCCGCATCTTCAAGCAGGAAGGCTTCATCGCCGGCTATACGCTGGCGGGCGACCCCAAGCGGGTCCTGTTGCTGACGCTGAAGTATACGGTTGACGGCGAACCCGTGATTTGCGGGCTCAGCCGGATCAGCAAACCCGGCTTGCGCCGGTTTGCCGGTTATCAGGATATTCCGCAGGTGCTCAACGGGTTGGGCATCTCAGTCGTCAGCACCTCCCACGGGGTGATGACCGGAAAAGAGGCGCGCCAGCGCAAGCTGGGCGGCGAAGTGATTTGTACCATCTGGTAAGAGGTGACGTGTCATGTCGAGAATCGGTAAACAACCGGTGAAAATCCCTGCAGGCGTCACCGTCACCGCGCGCGGTGGTCTAGTGGACGTGAAGGGGGCGCTCGGAAAACTCTCCTGTACGCTCCCCGCCGGCATCAGCGCCGTCGTCGCCGACAGCGAGGTGCGCGTAGCGCGTACGGATGATTCGCGCAAACAAAGAAGTTTTCACGGGCTGAGTCGCTCCCTGGTCAAGAACATGATCGAGGGTGTGCTCAACGGCTATAAGAAGGAACTCTCCATCGAGGGAACCGGCTTTAAAGCACAGGTCCAGGGGCAAAAGCTGATGCTGTCGCTCGGCTTCGCGTCCCCCAAAGAGTATCTGATACCCGTCGGCATCACGGTCACCGAGAAGCAGGGAGTCCAGTTGACGGTCACGGGGATCGATAAACAGCTTGTCGGCGAAGCGGCGGCCCGCATCCGCGGATATTACCCCGCCGAGCCTTACAAGGGCAAGGGCATCAAGTACGTTGGCGAGAAGATTCGCCGCAAGCAGGGCAAGACGGTTGCCTAACGCCTGAACGGGAGTTGCTGATGATAGTGAAGAACCGCAAGGATCAACGCAGGCGCCGTCATATGCGCCTCCGCCAGCGTGTGCAAGGCACGGCGGAGCGCCCGCGGATGGCGATTTACATCTCGAACAAGCACATGTATGTGCAGTTCATCGATGATACGGCCTCGCATACGCTGGCCGCCACGTCCACGCTCGCCGTGGAGGAGACCGTTGGCTGCAACCTGAACGCCGCGAAAGAGGTGGGGGAGCAGGCCGCCAAAACCGCAGCCGAGAAGGGAATCGCCGTCGTGGTCGTAGACCGCGGCGGATTCCGCTACCACGGCCGCATCAAGCAGATCGTGGAGTCCGCCGTGGCAGCGGGCCTGCGGATTTCGGACGCCGCTCCCGCGGCTGAGGAGGCGACGTGAACGAAGTAAGAGTCAAACGCGAAAGCGGGGGGAGCGAACTGGACGAGCGCGTCGTGTTCGTGAACCGGTGTTCGAAAGTGGTCAAGGGCGGACGCCGCTTCAGCTTCAGCGCGGTCGTCGTCGTCGGCGACCGTTTGGGTCGCGTCGGCTTCGGCTTCGGCAAGGCGAACGATGTGAGCGAGGCGATCCGCAAAGGCGGCGACTCCGCGAAGAAAGAGATGATGCGCGTGAAAATGGATGGGAAGACCATCCCCCACGACGTGATCGGCGTGTGCGACGGTGGCCGTGTGCTGCTGAAGCCCGCTCCGGGCGGCTCGGGCATCATCGCGGGCGGCGGCATGCGCCCGGTGCTCGAAGCGGCTGGCGTCCGCGACGTGATCGGCAAGTCGCTCGGCAGTAAAAACCGCCTGAATGTGGTGAAGGCCACGATCAACGCGCTTGAACAGTTGCGCACCGCCGAGGAGATCGCGGCCATCCGCGGCTAACCCATTCCACAGACGGCCGGCCTCGGCACGGGCGGCCGCCGAAGCGCTGACACGAGGAGTTTGAACCATGGATCTCTCTACGCTGACCAATACGCCGGGCGCCCGCAAAAGCCGGAAGCGCGTCGGCCGCGGCCCCGCCTCGGGGCACGGCAAGACGTCCGGTAAGGGCCACAAGGGCCAGAAGGCCCGCAAGGGACACAAGCACAAGCTCGGATTCGAAGGCGGCCAGATGCCGCTCGTACGGCGTCTGCCGAAACGCGGCTTCAAGAACCCGAACCGAATCCCGTGGCAAACGGTCAATATCAAGTCCTTGAACCGGTTTGAGGACGGAAGTCAGGTGACCGCTCTCGAGCTGCTCCAGGTCGGCCTCATCCGCGCCAATCGGGGAGGCGTCAAGATTCTCGGATTCGGCGACCTGGACAAGAAGCTGACGGTCACCGCCGGCGCCTTCAGCGCGTCGGCCAAGGCGAAGATCGAGGCGGCGGGTGGAATCGCGGTCGTCGCCGGAGACACCCGGAGTAGCGACACGTAATGACAGGGGACGGTCATTGGGCATCGAGAGGGGCGCCGGTCGTGCCTGCCCCCGATCCCCGCCCTCGATCCCCGGTCCCCTACTAGGAGCGCAACCATGCTGGCCACCTTTGCGAACACGTTTAAAATACCGGAACTGCGGAAACGCATTCTCTTCACGGCCGGGTTGGTGTTTATCAGCCGCCTCATCTCGATGATTCCCACACCGGGTGTCAACCTGCGCGTGCTGGGAGAGGTCATGGATCGGATCCGCGAGTCGGCCAGCGGCGCCGGCGGCGGCCTGATGAGCATGTTCGACGTGTTCACGGGCGGCGCCATGAGCCGGTGTTCGGTCGGCTTCCTGAGCATCTGGCCGTATATCAGCGCGTCGATCATTCTGCAGTTGCTCACCGCGGTCATCCCCGGTTTGGAGCGGATGGTGCGCGAGGGCGAGACCGGCCGGCAGCGCCTCAACCAATACACCCGTTACCTGACCATCTGCATCTGCGTGTTTCAGTCGTTCTTCCTCGCTCAGGGGTTCCAGAACCCCGAGCGCCTCGGCTTCGGACCGGTCAATCTGGTGGCGACCCCGGGCTTTGGTTTTGTCATGATGACCATCATTGCCATGACATCGGCCTCGATGTTTGTCATGTGGCTGGGCGACCAGATTACCGCCCGAGGCATCGGTAACGGCGTGTCGCTGATCATCATGATCAATATCTGCAGCCGTCTCCCCCGCGCCGTGCTGATCGCCTGGGAACGCTACATCGGCGTCGGTGACCTCAAGCCCACCGCCAACGTCTTCGAGCTGGTGCTCCTTCTGCTCCTCGGCTTTGCCGTTACGATGGGGACCGTGATGCTCACCCAGGGCGTCCGGCGTGTGCCGATCCATTCGACCCGCCGCGTCGTCGGGAACCGCACCTACGGCGGCCAGAACACCTATATGCCGCTGCGGGTGAATTATACCGGTGTCATGCCGATCATCTTCGCCGGTCCGCTGATCACCTTCCCGTCCGCGGCGCTGGCCCGCATCGACGGCGACCGCTTCCCCTGGCTCGCCTGGCTGCGGGATCTGGGCCAGAGCCTCGCCAACTCAACCTCGGCCCTGCATCTGACCGTCTACTCGGCGCTCATCCTGTTTTTCTGCTTCTTCTGGGTCGCCACCCAGTTCAACGCGATGCAGATCGCCGACAACCTCAAGCGCGACGGTTCGTATGTCCCGGGCATCCGCCCCGGCCGCGCCACCGCCGAGTATCTCGACGCGGTGATGACCCGCGTGACGCTCATCGGCGGCATCGGGTTGCTCATCGTCGCCATCCTCCCCCAGATCCTCAACGGCTGGATGAGCCTCGACTGGAGCATGGCCTCGTTCTTCGGCGGCACCAGCCTGCTCATCGTGGTCGGCGTGGCACTGGACACGTTGCGCCAAATGGAATCGCACCTGCTGATGCGCAACTATGACGGGTTTTTGAAACACGGCCGCCTGCGGTCCCGGAGATAAACGGTATGGATGTCGTCGTCTTGTTGGGGCCCCCGGGATGCGGGAAAGGCACCGCTGCGGCCTGCCTGGTGCAGAAGCTGGGCTTTATCCAGATGTCCAGCGGCGATATGCTGCGCGACATCGTCGCCCACAAGACCGCGACCGGTATCGACGCGGCGACCTACATGATTCGTGGCGCACTGGTTCCCGACATTATGATCGGCCGGATGATCAGCGATCTGATCGAGGCCGGTCCCGACAGCGCGCGCTATTTGCTGGACGGGTTTCCCCGGACGGACGGGCAGATGAGTATCTTGGACGACATCCTCGCCGATTGCGGCGGCGTGTTGCGAGCGGTTGTGTTGATCGAGGTGAATGAAGCGATGCTCATAGAACGCCTCGTCGGCCGGCGGGTGTGCCCCGCGTGCAAGGCCGTTTACCATGTTGTGACGCTCGCCCCGAAACAGGCGGACATCTGCGACGCCTGCGGCGCCGCCCTCGTGCAACGCGAGGATGATCGCCCCGAGACCATTTCTCAACGGTTGGAGGGCTACCACCGGCAGACCGCAGGGTTGATCGATGCCTACGCCGCGCGCGGCGTGCTGAAGCGTGTGGATGGGAGTGGCGGTGTTGATGTCTTCACCGCGCGAATGATCCGGGCGTTTGAATGATTACGTGCAAACGAGGGCGCGAACTTGACGCCATGCGCGTCAGCGGCCGTCTGGCGGGCGAGGTTCTCCAGGGGGTGGCGGCGGCGGTAGTTCCCGGGGTGTTGACCCGGGAACTCGATGCGTTGGCGAGGAAATTGATAGGCGAAAGGGGGGCCACCCCCTCCTTTCTGGGGTACCGCGGGTTTCCGGCCGCCTTGTGCGTGTCGGTGAACGACGAGGTGATCCATGGCATCCCGGGTGACCGGCGCATCCTGCCGGGCGATGTGGTGAGTCTCGACGTGGGCGTCTTGTATCAGGGCTTTCATGGCGACACCGCCACCACGGTGCTGGTCGGCGTCTCCGATCCGGATATCATCCGGTTGGTCGACGCCACCCGACGGGCCCGTGACGCCGGGATCGCGTCCGTGCGCCCGGGCGTGAGACTGGGAGATGTGTCGCACGCGATCGAACAGGTGGTGCAACAGGCTGGCTGCTCCGTGGTCCGGGAGTTCGTGGGCCACGGGATCGGTCAACAGTTGCATGAGGATCCGCAGATACCGAATTACGGAAGCCCAGGGCGCGGGCCGGTGCTCAAGGTCGGTATGACCCTGTGCATCGAACCGATGGTCAACCTTGGCCGGCCCGATGTGTCGGTGCTGCGGGACGGTTGGACGGTCGTCGCGAAGGACGGACGACCATCCGCGCATTTCGAGCATACGATCGCCGTATGCGAGAACGGCGCGGAGATAGTGACGGCTGTTTAATGTTTTTTCATTTTGTGATGGACAAGAAGCGGTCGGGCAGGGTAAACTGAATCCCTTTTTTGAACGGGGAAAGAAACCATGAAAGTTCGCAGTTCAGTGCGACGCATTTGTGAACGCTGCCGAATCGTGCGGCGCAAAGGGGTCGTGCGTGTGATTTGTACTAATCCGCGCCACAAACAGCGCCAAGGCTAGCGAGGAGAGAGACCATGCCGAGAATGATGGGTGTGGATGTGCCGGGCAGAAAGCGCGTCGAGTACGCGCTCCGATATATCCATGGGATCGGCCCGAAACGGGCCTGTGATATTCTGGAACAGTGCAAGGTGGATCCGGCGAAAAAGGCCGATGACCTCACGCCGGATGAGATCCGTTCCATTACCGGATTCATTCAGGAGCATTACCGCGTGGAGGGTGATCTGCGCCGCGAGGTGTCGCAGAACGTTCGCCGCCTGATCAGCATCGGCACGTATCGCGGGTCGCGGCACAAACGCGGCTTGCCGTGTCGTGGCCAACGCACGCGGACCAATGCGCGCACGCGTAAGGGAAGCAAGAAGACGGTGGGAGCGGTCCGTGACAAGGCCGCCCGTCAGGCGATAAAGAAGTAACCAGAGCTTAACGGGCTCGATTACCCATCCCCGGTTGCGCAGGCGGCGGAAGCCGGTGCCGGTACGGATGAGGGGGTCGCGGCCAGAGTCGGGGCTGATGATGAGCGAAGAAGCGATTAAACAAGAAAACGGATCGGTTGCCGTTGAGCAACCCAGCGCCTCCAGCGAGGCGGCGGCTGTGATGTCCGAGGGCGACGCGCCCAAGGTCGTCGCTGATGGCAAAGTGAAAAAGGCGCGGGCACGGAGCATTCCGGCCGGCATCGCCTTTATCCGCGCCACTTTCAACAACACGATCGTGTCGATCGCCGATGCGCGCGGCGGGGTTGTTTCGTGGAGCTCCGCCGGTCGCGCGGGATTCAAGGGATCGCGCAAATGCACCGCCTTTGCCGCAACGATGGTCGCCCAGGACGCGGCGCGCCAGGCGGTGTCGAAGGGAATGCACGAAGTGGAAATCCGGGTCCAGGGCGCGGGCGCCGGGCGCGAGTCCGCCGTGCGCGCGATCCAGTCGGCCGGCATGCATGTGACGGTCATCAAGGATTGCACGCCGATTCCGCACAACGGGTGCCGGGCGCGCAAAAGGAGGAGAGTCTAATGGGTAGGTATGTGGGTCCCGTCTGCCGGCAGTGCAGGCGCGAGGGGATGAAGCTGTTCCTCAAGGGTGCGCGCTGTTACATGGCGAAGTGCCCCATCGATCAGGGGCATCCGCCACCGGGCATGCATGGCATGCGCCGCGCGCGAAAGGCGTCCGAATACGGTCAGCAGCTTCGCGAGAAACAGCGTCTGCGCCGCCAGTACGGCATGCAGGAAGGGCAGTTCCACCGCGTCTTCGAAGAGGCGCTGCGGCGGAATGGCGTCACCGGCGAAATCATGCTGCAACTGGTTGAGACGCGCTTGGACAACATCGTCTATCGTCTGGGGTTTGCCTCCTCGCGCCGCGCAGCCCGCCAATTCGTGCTGCATGGCCATATCACCGTCAACGGCCGCAAGGCTACGGTTCCGTCGATGCAAGTCAAAGTCGGAAACGTCGTCGAAGTGCGGGACCGCCCCAATTCGCGCGATTTTGCGACCAAATGTCTCGATGCCGCGACATCCCAGCAGACGCCGACGTGGCTCTCCGTGGATCCCAAGGCTTTCCGTGGCGAGGTGCTGGCCATCCCGACCCGTGAGCAAATCGCGCCTGTTGTGGATGAACAGGCGATTGTCGAACTTTATTCGCGTTAAGCGCACACCCTGTTGCGGCGCATCCGCCTGAACGAGCGGGACGCGCCGGAAAGGACGTAAGACATGCCGATTCGTTTGAGTCGTTTTGAAATACCCAAGCGGGTGGTGAAAGAAGAAAAGGGATCGAACTCCCAGTACACGCGCTTTATGGCCGAACCGTTTGAGGTGGGCTATGCCCGCACGGTCGGCAATTCACTGCGCCGCGTGCTCCTCTCCTCAATCGAGGGCGTGGCGATCACCTCCGTGCGTATCCGTGGGGCCAACCATGAGTTCTGCGCGCTGCCCGGGGTGAGCGAGGATGTCACCGACATCATCCTCAACCTCAAGCACGTGCTGCTCAAGAGTTACACCCGCGCGCCACGCTGGATCGCCCTGCACAAGAAGGGGCCATGCGTCATCACCGCCTGTGATTTCGAGGCCGACAACAGCATCGAGGTGCTCAACCCGACCCAGCCCATCGCGACGCTCGACGCCGACGGCGAGATCGATATGGAGGTCGAAATTCGTACCGGGCGCGGATTCTTCCCCGCCGAGTGGAATAAGGAAGACCAGCAGGAGATCGGCCGGATTCCGATCGACAGCATCTTCTCCCCCGTGACGCGTGTCAACTTCGCGGTTGAAAATACCCGCGTGGGTCAGCGGATCGACTACGAGAAGCTCATCCTCGACATCTGGACCGATGGCCGCGTCGCCCCGGAAGAGGCCCTCAAGACCGCTGCGGCGATCCTGCGCCACCATCTCGATGTGTTCGTGGACTACAGCGAAGAGATCGTCGAGTTCGAGGAGGCCGAACGGAAGGTCGATGAGGAGCGCGAACGTCTGCGCAAAGTCCTCAACATGAGCGTCAACGAGATCGAGCTGAGCGTCCGGGCCGCCAACTGCCTGAACAACGCCAACATCACCTCCGTGGGCGAATTGGCTAGCAAGACCGAGGCGGACATGCTGAAGTACCGCAATTTCGGCAAGAAGTCGTTGAATGAGATCAAAGACAAACTGGTCGATCTTGGACTGTGCCTGGGTTTCAAGTTCGACCCCGGCCTGCTGGAGCCTCGCCCGGAATCAAAACCGGAAGAGCAACCCGCGAGCGATCCGGTCGTTTCAGAAGAGTAACCGCAACACAACGTTTGATCGGGTGGCTTCGAACGCCGCCGACGGAGTGGAATCATCATGCGCCACCGCAAAGTAGCCAAGAAGTTCGGCCGAAGTATGGCCCACCGCGAGCAGCTCCTGCGCTCGCTTGTCGTAAACCTGATCCTCCGGGATCGCATCGAGACGACGCTGCCCAAGGCCAAACAGACCCGGCGCGACGCCGAAAAGATCGTCACGCTGGCGCGCAAGGGCACGCTGTCTGCGCGCCGCCTCGCCGCCTCGCGCCTGAACAGCCCCGAGGCCGTGCAGAAGCTCTTCGACGCCGTCGCCCCGGTCATGGCCGACCGCCCCGGAGGCTATACGCGCATCGTCAAGCTCGGCCAGCGTCGCGGCGATAACGCCGAAATGGCATTGATCGAGTGGGTCACCCTCCCCGCCACTACGGCCGTGGAAGCCCCCGCCGCCGCCCAGGCGTAGGCGAACGACAGCAGACTCAAAACGACGGCCGGATGCCTCCGCATCCGGCCGTTTCGTTTGGCTGCCACCGGCCTCTACGGATGATCGGCGTGTCCGGTCTCAATGATCCCAAATAGAGCAGTTATCAGTGATCGGTGATCAGGTGTCAGTTGGATGCCAATGACATGTGCATAATCAAGGGCATCACCATTTGGTGCGAAGCCCACGGATGACGGATGACTGATCAGGGTTATCAGGGTCAAGGGTTATCAGGGTCAGACCTAGAATCTA
>CAZOJL010000044.1:0-4561 GCA_964580075.1 uncultured Akkermansia sp.
GAACGAGGAGCGTCGTTTCAACAGCGAGATCTGGACGGTCGAAGGGTGGGTGCGCGTCACGAACGCGATGGCCACCGCCACGCTCTTCCAGTACGCGGGCGTTGCCTATTCGAACACGACGGCCATTCCGATCCTATACTACGAGATCGGTTTTGAAGGCGGCGTCCCCTATGTGGCGACACAGACCGGCGAGGGTCGGATCCACCGGTGTTATGGCCAGCCGCTGCCGCTGAATCGGTGGGTCCATGTGGCCGGCCTGTTCGATGCGAGTCAAGACGCATTGGGATTGATTCAGGATGGCATCCATGTGGGCTATCTCCAGATCTTTGAAGAGCCCATGTGCGGAACCGAAACCGCTGCCCTCTGGCCCGGACGGGCCTGGATCGGCGGTCCGGGGCTCCTGGGCAATCTCGATGAATTCAGGGTCTGGAGCGTCGCCCGCACACCCGATCAGATCCGGGAGGGGATGCGCAAACTGGTGCAGGTGAACGCCTACAACCTCGTCTGCAACTTCCGGTTCGACGACGGCCGCCGCAGTCTGGACAATGTGACTGAGGTGCCGGATGGTTTGGGTGACGACGACGGGCAGGGCGCCGAGGACTTCGCGCACCCGATGTCCCCCGCCTCGCTCGAGACAGCCTGGCTGTACGCATTGCGCGGCATCACGTTCGATTACGAAAACGCATGGGGCGAAGCCGCGAACGAATATGACGACGCGGACGCCGATATGCTGCCCGACTGGTGGGAAAGCCTGCGCTTTGTGAAGGAGTGCATCTTCTACACCGAATCAGGCGGCCGTGCCGTCGAGAACCGCACCTGGCTGCGGGGCGGGGATTCGGCTTCCTTCGCCGCGACTTACCTCGGATGGACGGTCAACTTCACCCCCATCGAGACCGCTCCCGGGAGGCGCTGGACAGAGCCGCCGGATGCGGCGTGGCTGTTCAAGGACTTCTACCTGACGGAGTCGCTGGACGACACCGACGATGTCGAATTGCGGATGGCGCTCGAACCCGGGGCGGCCAGCGTGGTCTATATCAATGGCGCCCTGCTGGATCTCAATGCTCCCGGTATCGAGCCGGCGTGGAACACGTTCACGCTGCCCGGCAATATCGAGGGTGGCGTCTGGACGCCTGTGGCTGTTCAGACCTACTATGTCCCGGACAATGTGCTGCGGCCGCTCCTGGTGGGCGGGCGCAACCGGATCAGCATCCAGATGACCAACCGAGACGATGGTTTCGAATACTTCAACGCGGAGTTGATGGTCAATGGGTCGCACTACGTGATCCAGCGCGGCGACGATCCCGGCATCCCCAGCAGCGCGCTGGCGCGCTGGTTTGAATACTCCCATCCGGCCAGTTTGGCCGAGCCGCCGCCCGACTTCATGGGACGACTCTGGTTCGACCGCGATTATGCGTTGGATACCGACATGGATCTGGATGACGACGGACTAAGCAACTACGAGGAGTACCTTGTGGGCGGGAATCCGCTCATGTCCGACAGCGACGGCAACGGCGTCACGGACGGAGATGAGGATTTTGACGGCGATGGGTTGACCAATGCCGACGAGTTGTGGAGATTCGGCACCAATCCGCGCAATTCCGATACGGACGACGATGGCTACCCCGACGGCGCCGAGTTGGACATCGCCAAGCCTGAGGCGACCGATGCGTTCGGCGTGTCGGCCGGAATCACCGGACCGATCGATTCGCACAGCCCGATGGTGCCGCGCAGCCTGATTCTGGGCGGCAACGCCTTCGAGGCGCCTGACGGCGACCGCTTCAGGTTCCTGACGGACGCGGAAGTCACTTCTGGACCTGATGTGACCATCACCGCGCCGGCCGACGGCGCTCTGATCGCGGTCCGCTTCACCGATATCACCGGCTCGGTCATGAGCGCGATTCCGATCTCATCCACCCGCCTCTACGTGAACGGCGATTTCGTGGTCAGCCTGACCCTGGACGCGCTCAATCAGTTCAACTACACCAGCATCATCCGGTCCGGCGTCAACGAGATTATGGTGGTCGCGGTGGATCAGGAAGGCGGCGTCGGCCGCGCCACGGTCTCCGTCACCGGCACCTTCGCGCGCGCCGATATCCGCGTCACGCAGATGTGGGACCGCCCGGGCGATCTCGACACCTGGCTGATCGATCCGCTTGGCCGCAACATGGGCTTTGCGCCGGGCGCCAACCTGGTCATCGGGCCGCCCGGGCAGCCCGGAGCGCCGATCCCCGGCGCATTCCTGGACATCGACGACATTCCGGGAGTGGGCCCCGAGAACATCACGCTCGAGGAGCCCAATGCGATTGCCGGCATCTACCAGGCCTGGATGAACAACTACAGCCACTCCGGGAACCCGCGATCCACCGTCCGGATTCTGGTCAACGAGGGTCGGCCCGGAGAGCAGTATGTCGAGTTTGGTCCGCAGGCGATGCCGACGCCGGGGATGGGCAATCCGGCCGCCTGGTGGGATGTCACCCGGATATCGATGCCGGACGGCACGATGATGCCGCCCGGAACGCCGATCGGCGGAGAGGAGAATCCCGAGGATCCCGGAACCGGCATCGGCGCGGATGTGGGCTGGACGGTCGAGGGATGGGTCAAGCCGGGCGATGCGAGCCAAACCGGCGCGCTGGCGGCCTACCGTCACATCAACGGGGTGAACGATATCTTCGTGGTCGGGCTCTCCAACAATTGCCCGATCGTGCGGATGACGATCAACGGTACGTCCATGGAGCAAAAGACGGTGATGGCCTGGCCGATTCCGACCAACCGTTGGACGCATCTCGCGGCGGTCTACAGCGAATCGCAGAAGAGCCTCAGGATCCATGTCGACGGCGTCCTGGCGGTCGCGCTGTTCGTGCCGGAGTCACGGCTGAAGAGCGGCGGGCACCTCCTGATCGACGCCGATCTGGATGGCGTCCGCTTCACCAATGCGCGCGCCGACGAATTGCGCTTCTGGAGCCGGGCCCGCAACGGCGGCCTGATCTCGGCGCAGATGCACCAGAAGACCTATCTGGCTCAGTCGCTGATTGCCGCCTATCCCTTCGACGATGGCGGCCGGGGGATCGAGGACGCCGTCTTTGCCCTGGACCGGACGTATGACCTGCGTTTGAACGCGAGCGCCGTCCTGCTCGATGCCGACGCCAACGGCCACAACGACTACGTCACCGCCGGGGATGCGGCCCGGGTGCTCGGTCTGCGCGACCGGGATGAAGACGGCCTGCCCGACTGGTTCGAACTGGTCTTCTCAGGCTCCTTCAACGACGCCCTGGCGAATGGCGATGAAGATAACGACGGTCTGAACAACCTCTACGAGTTCTGGTGCGGAACCAGTCCGCTGGACGTCGATACCGACGGCGATGGCATTCCCGACGGCGCCGAGGATTTTGACGGCGACGGCCTCAGCAACGCGCAGGAACAGCTCGCGGGCACGGATCCCCGCCTGAGGGACACGGATGACGACGGGCTTGACGATGCGTGGGAAGCGGCCTACGGTTCCGATCCGGCCGATGCGCTTTCGCCGGCCAAGACCCGCGCCCTGAAACTCGACGGCAGCGCCGGCAGCTTCGTGCGGGCGCCGCAGCGCGTGCGCTTCAGTCTGGACGGGTTTGATCTCGGCGCCTGGGTCTATCCGACCGCCGTCCCGGCAAGCAATGACGTGGCCGACATCATCGTGCGCGAAGTGCAGACAGGCGTGTACAACTACCGCCTGGGACTCGACGACCAGCTCAGGCCGTTCGTGACCTTCACCGCCGCCGACCTGACGACCAACGTGACGGTGAGAGCGCCCCACCTGCGCGCGTTGCCGCTCAACGCCTGGACGCATGTCCGCGGCCAGTTCAATGCGGAAGCCGGCACGCTGCAGATCATTCTGAATGGCGAACCCGTGGCCTTCGTGAATACCGCCCGGAAACCCGCCCAGAACGGTCTCGGACCCGTCTCCACGTTGATCGGGCGCGGGACCGAAGGGTATCTGGATACGGTGCTGATCAGCGGCTCGCCCGAAACCGTGCTGGACTACCGGTTCGACGACGACACGGCTGTTGGCGGAACCAGCGGCGTCTCTTCCTGGAACGAGGGGCAAGTCCAGGACTTCGCGGCCGACACCTCCAATTGGCTCGTCCAGTGGCTCGACGCCGGCACGCTTGAAGGCGGAGCCTCCCTCGTCCGGCTCAGTCCGGACGATTGGGAAGAGGTCGACCCCTTTGACGACATGGACGGGGATGGCCTCCCCGATGCGTGGGAGATCGAACACGGCCTGAATCCGATGGTTCCCGACACCGACGGCGATGGCATCCCGGACGGCCAGGACGATGACGACCTGGACGGGCTCTCGAACTTCTACGAGTATCTCGCGGATACCGATCCCAACAACCCGCAGACCACGCCGGGTGTCTTTGATCGCGACCTCGACGCCGATGGCGACGGGTTGACCACCCTGGAGGAACAGCTTTACGGCACCCATCCCCTGAGAAAAGACACCGACGATGACGGCCTTGACGATGACGTCGAAGTGGCTGATGATGCCGATGGGTTCACCTTGCCGACCGCCTCGCTCTCA
>CAZOJL010000044.1:4661-5940 GCA_964580075.1 uncultured Akkermansia sp.
CGTCGAAGTGGCTGATGATGCCGATGGGTTCACCTTGCCGACCGCCTCGCTCTCACCGGCCGATTCGGGAGTCCTGGCGCTGACCGCTGATGACCAGTACGTCGAGATGCCCAATGAAGCGCGCTTCCGGTTGACCGGATCCTGGACCGTCGAGGCGTGGGTGCGGATGGATGGGGCGTTTAATGGTGACGGTCTCATCGTCTCACGCCGCAGCGGCAATGCCGTGAACTACGAACTGGGCTTTGTTGACTCCAAGCCCTACGCCCGGTTTGTTGGCGTGTACGCGACCAATGCCGTGGAACGCACGGTCATCGCGCCCGTCGCGCTCGACCGGACGAACCGCTGGTACCATCTGGCGGGCGTGTACGACGTCGACGCAGGCGAACTGCGCCTCCATGTCGACGGCGTGGTTGTGGCATGGGAAACTGTCACGGCCGAGCCCGGAGCCTTCGGAATCTCCGGTTCGGGGATCAATCGGGTGGGCGAAGGATTCGTCGGGCAGATTGATGAGCTGCGCATCTGGGGCGCCGCCTTCACCGCGTCCGAACTGGGGGCCAACGCCTACCGGACCTTCGAACACGCCAGCGCGATGCCGGTGGCCTACTACCGGTTCGACGATTTCGGCGAGACCGTGGAAGATTTTGCCATGCCGCCGCGCGGCTGGTTGAATGACTGGGCCCATGCCGGTCAGCTCATGAACGGCGCAGAGATGGTCGTGTCGGCCGACACCCCGATCCCGGCCACGGTCTTTGTCGATGAGGATGTCGACAGCCTGCCCGATTTCTGGGAGATCGCCCTGTTTGGAGACATCTTCTCCAGCAACGCCGACGGCGACGACGATGACGACGGCCTCTCCTCGCTGTACGAATACTATGCGCGACTCGATCCGCGTTATGCCTCCACGTTTGCGGACGGCATCTTTGACGGCGAGCGCGACTTTGACGACGACGGCCTGAGCAATCTGTTCGAGCAGGAGTACGGCACCCGGCCCGACCTGTGGGATACCGATGACGATGGGCAGGACGATTACTCGGAGATCGCGGGCGTGACGACGGGCGGCGTGCAGGTTGGGCAGTCTGACCCCCTGCGCTCGACCGACCCGTTGATTCCGCGCGGGCTTGTGCTGGACGGTACCGGCCGGATGGTCGTGCCTCCGCAGGGCCGGCACTCCATGAAGGAATGGACGCTGGCCGCCTGGATTCGTCCGGATGCGGACAGCGACGGTGGCGTGGTCGTGGCGCGTACGTTCAGCGATGACACGGTCAACTACGAGATGGGC
>CAZOJL010000044.1:6040-22357 GCA_964580075.1 uncultured Akkermansia sp.
CACGGTCAACTACGAGATGGGCGTGGCAAAAGTCGGCGACACCCTGCGTCCGTACGTTCGCTACAACAGCCGCACGGCGGGTGTGGTGGCCGAGCATCGGTTGGCGTGGGATGCCCCCGGCACAACCCTTGTCAATGATCCGTTCGGTGACTTTGTCTGGGTCGCCCCCGATGTTTGGACGCATCTGGCTGCCACGTACTCGGCATCCAATGCGCTCTTGTCGCTCTACATTGACGGCACGCTGGTGGCGACCCGGACCGACGCGATGGCGTTGCCCGTCATGGGTTCCGGCGAAGGCCGGGCGCTTGCCGGCGAGCTGTCCATCGGTGGCGGCGCCGTGGACGCGAACGGAGAGGTGATAGACGGCTTTATCGGCGCGATTGACGACGTGAGGCTCTCGGCCCTGGTGTCATCGGCAGCCGACATCCGGCAGATGATGGGTGGGCAGATCGTCACCCTCGGGAATGAGGACGCCACCAATGCCGTTCCGCGTGCGGTCGGCCAGGCTGCGGAGGTGCAGCCGCAGTCCGTGCCGCGGGAATTCCTCGTGGGCGTGGCGTCGAAGGGTGCGATGATCACGGCCAAGGCCGCGCTCGAAGCCAAGGGGCTGATCGTGAAGCGCAGCTTCAAGATTGTTCCGGCGATGCATGTCGCGCTGGCGGACGGTCAAGACACCGATGTCCTGATGCAGGAGATCAAAGCGCTGGGATCGGTTACATACGTCGAGCCAAATTATATCCGTCACCTGACGCAAACCTTCCCGGGTGATCCCGATTTCGGTTCGCTCTGGGGCCTGAACAACACCGGGCAGGACGGCGGCGTCGCGGACGCCGATATTGACGGACCCGAGGGGTGGGACGTCGCCACCGGCAATCGCGACGTCATCGTGGCGGTGATTGATACGGGTGTCGACTATACCCATGCCGATCTGGCGGCCAACATGTGGATCAACCCTGGCGAGATTCCCGCCAACGGCATTGATGACGATGGCAACGGCTATGTGGATGACGTTTACGGGTACGACTTCGGGGTGGGTGACAGCGACCCGATGGACAGTGACGGGCATGGGACACATTGCTCCGGCATCATCGGCGCGGTCGGCAACAACGCCGTGGGTGTGGCGGGCGTGAACTGGACAGCCCGGATCATGGCGCTCAAGGTGTTTGACGATGCCGGCACAGGCGCGTCCGACGCCAGCATCGTGGCAGCCATCGAATATGCGTGGAAGATGGGCGCCCGCGTCAGCAATAACAGCTACGGCGGGCTCGGATTCTCACAGACCGAGTACGATGCCATCCGGGTGGCCGGGGAGAACGACCACCTGTTCGTCGCCGCCGCCGGCAACAACGGCACCGACAACGACGCGTTGCCCTTCTATCCCGCTTCGTTCGACCTCGACAACATCGTCGCCGTGGCGGCGACCGACCGCCGTGACGCGATGGCCGGGTTCAGTTGCTATGGGGCGACGGCGGTTGACCTGGGCGCGCCGGGGGTGGACATCCTCAGCACCGCCCCGGGCGACGCCTACCAGCTCATGAGCGGCACGTCGATGGCATGCCCGCACGTGGCGGGCGCGGCGACGCTGATCCTCTCGGTCGATGGGCGCCTGAACTTCATGGCGGTCAAGGCTGCGCTGCTCGGCAACGCCGACCCGATCCCGGCGTTGGACGGCAGGTGCGTCAGCGGCGGTCGTCTGAACATCGGCAACATCCTGCCCAACCTTGATGACGGCAGCGGTGGTGGCGGCCAGGTGATCGTGCGCACGCTCGCGGGCTGGTTCAAATTTGACGACGGCGGCGCGACGGTCGAGGACTTCACCCTCGCGGCGGGCTGGCGTGACGATTGGCGTTTCGCCGGGCGTGTCGAAGGCGGGGCAGTCGTGACGAATGCGTTGATCGGCGTGACCGCCCGTTACGGGTTCCTGCCGGCCGGTGACAGCGATGCGGATGGCATCCCCGACTGGTGGGAGGAGGCGTTCGGTCTCGATCCGCGTCTGGGCAGCGGCGACGACGGCGGGGAAGGCGATCCAGACGGCGATGGACTCACCAACTTCTATGAATACCTGGCTTCGCTGGCGCATCTGGCCCGCGGCGAACGGGGGCTCAATCCGCGCGTCTACGACACGGATAACGACGGTGTGAGTGACGCGTTCGAGGACAGCGACAACGACGACATCGCCAACATCCACGAGCAGAATTTCTATCGGACGCATCCCGGCTGGGCCGACACCGATGACGACGATGCCGAGGATGGTGACGAACTGACAGCCCGCAGGCGTCCCACGGATTCCGCGAGCGTCTACCAGATGACGGCACTGACCTTTGGCGGCAGCGCCGATCCGGTTGCCAACACGGTGTTGGTGTCGGACAAGGTGGGCACGGACTTCACGGAACGTCACAGCTCCATGGAATGGACGATCGAGGTGTGGGTGAACGTCACCGAGCCGGTGCCGGCCGGCAGTGTGTTCCCGCTCGTCAGCCGCAAGACCTATGCGACGGGCCGGCGTAACTACGAGATCGGCCTCACCAATGGAATTCCGTATGCGGCATTCGACGGAATCGAATTCGGACCGGTGGTGCTGTTGAGCGGATCCACAAATTCGCTCACCACCAACACGTGGACGCACATTGCGGCGCGTTTCCTGCCCGATCTGACGACCGGTCAACATACCCTGGCCATCTTTGTCGACGGCATCAGGACGGCGTCTGTCCGCACCGGATGGCTCTCCGCCACGGGCCCCGGCGATCTGATCTTTGGCTCTCCGGGCTTCATCGGCCAGTTGTCCAACATCCGCATCTGGAAGATCGCACGGCCGGATGATCAGATTTCCGGAACCATGGGCACCGACCTCCTCGCCGGCAGCGTCGCCAACATGGCCGGCTATCTGACGCTTCCGGGTGGTGGCCATCTAAAGGAGACCGCCACGATCACGCTGCCGAATGGCGACAGCATTGACATGTTGCGCCAGGATTGGACGCTGGAGTGCTGGGTGAGAACAACGGCATCAGGACGTCTCATCCTGAGGCGAAACTCGTCCGCGCGAACCGATGACGACTTCAACTACTTCCTCGGGGTTGCGGGCAACGGGACGTTGATTGGCCGGTTCATGGAGGAATACGGCGCCTGGGTCATGCCTCCGAATGCGCTGAACCCGTACTTCCAGATGGGCGAAGACCCGGATATCAACAACATCACGGGCGAAATACCCGTGAACGACGGCGAATGGCACCACGTGGCCTATGTGCGCGACGCCGATTTCTGCTATCTCTATGTTGACGGGTTGCTCGACACCAAGCAGGAGCGGCTGATTCCGGAACCCATTAATTTCATTATCCCGTCTCCCGACAACTACTGGCGTGTCAAAGCGACAGGCGGGCCCTGCGTCTTCGGTGAAGACCTGGCCGGGGACATGGATGAGATACGCATCTGGAATCGGAGTTTGTCGGCCGTAGACCTGGCCGACGTTGGCAGCCGCAATCTGGGTGGCAACGAGCGCGGGCTGATCAGTTACTTCAACTTCGACTTCCAGATCGGCAAGACGGCTGATGAACGCGCGACAGTGCGCGATTCGGAGAGCGAGTACGGCATCTATATTCCGAATGCAACCCGTGTTGCGGGATTGAGTGACGGTCCTGACATCCGGTATGATCCGCTGCTTTCCGTACAGGGCGTGGCCTTGACCGGCCTCTTCCTCGGAAATGACGGCGGCGTCTGGGTTGAAGACCGCACCCACCGCATCGGCCTCGATCCGTTTGACGGCTGGCGTTATGCCGGTGTCCGCGGGACGGACGTCACCTTTTCACCCCAGATTCCGATTCTCGATCTGGACGGCGGCGGGGACGAGGATGATGAGGAAGACCCCGACGGTGAAATAGTCGACAACGATGGTGACTACACCGAGGATTGGTGGGAGGATCTCTACGACCCCTACTATGCGAATTCGGACGTGTACGATTCCCATCTGGACCGCGATGATGACGGATGGGACAACTGGTCCGAGGCGCGCTATACGGCGAAGTCCGGCCTGTCGACACGGCCTGACCAGGCTCACGAAGCGACGAGCGTGCCATTGCCCGAAGTCGCATTCACCTTCCATTATCCCGGACTGTTGAAGAACGGATCGTTGGTGGTTCTGGCCTACAGCCGTCGGGCGATGGATGGCGCACCGGACGCGACGTTCGAGATGGGCGCGCCGGACTATTTCCCGGTTACGATCTCGACCAACAGCGTCCCGGCGGTCGGACGTCTGCGCCAGGGGAACAACTGGCTCTTCGCCTTCATTGATCTGAGCGGCAACAGGGTGTGGGATCCGGGCGAGCCAGCCGGCTTGGCCGAGCGCTTCCCGTATGATGTGGGCTGGGATAAGAACGCCGTTACCTTCACCCTCAGCGATGCCCCGGTCAACGGGTTTGTCCGGCAGACGTGGCCGGCCGTGGCGGGGAAGTCGGTGTACGGCGTCAGCATCTGGCGGATCACATGGTCCGGGACAAACGCCGTTTACACGAGCGTCTTCTCCAAGAATATCCACGAGCCGCGCAATTGGCTCCACGAGGGTGATATTCTTGATCCTGACGCCGTCGGCGGCGGCAATCCGGGCCTTGATTGGGATGGGCGGATCGTGGGCACGCCGACCATTCCGATCGGCACGGCGATGGCCTACCAGCTTCGGGTTGACAACGTTCCCGTCGGCGTCTTCACCAATTACTATTGGAACACGATCCTGCCGACGCCTGTGGCCGACTATCCGCGAGGCGCCGTGGTCACGACGCCGCGTCCGGAGTTCCGCTGGACCATGACAACCGTGGCATCGGCCTTTGAACTGCGGATTGTCCCGACCAACAGCACCACGGTGCTCTACAGCTCCGGCGTATTGCCTGCTCCTGAACCGCGCAATGCCGAAGGCTTGCGCGTGTGGTCACCGCCGATCCATTGGGGCGACCTCCTGCCGGCCTTGAACGGGGGGAGCGGCGTGCTGACCAACGGCGCGTTCCGTTGGGAGGTACGCGCATACCAACCGCGGCTGGTCACCAGCTTCACGTCAGGGGCCTTTAACTATGTCAGCACCATCAGCGCGTATTCGGGCTATGAGACCGTCCGCGTCAACTTGAGCGACACGGTCACGGGGCTGGGAAGCATCAGGGTTGAGCTTGGCGCGGCTTATCTGCCGCCCAATGCCCGCATCCGGGTGCAGGCGTTTACGACCGCGTCGCTCAACGACCTGCCGGTCGTGCAGCGGACGTTGATCGGCGTGAACACCTTGCCGCAAACGGTCACGTTGAACGGCCTGCAGAATCAGAAGCCCTACTTCATCGCGGCCTACATCGATCAGAACACGGACAATGTGCGTGCGATCTGGGAATCATGGGGGTATTACCGCTCGATCACCGTGAACCCGGAGTGGTGGTTCCAACCGGTGATGATCCAGGCGGGCAAGCTCAATCAGGCGCCCATCGTTCCGCTGACGATTATGTACACCGATACGGATCAAGACCTGATCCCGGATGCGTATGAGTACGCCGTCAGCGGTGGGTTGGCTGGAAGTCCCGTTATGCCGCTCTCCGTGGGTGAGACCGGCAACGAGAAAGTCAACCCGGGCTGGCTGGGCGTCCTGGGTCTCACCAGCGGGAGCACGTGGAGCGATCCGCTGTATGCCGACTATGATCGTGACGGCATTGACGACAGGCAGGAATACCAGCTTGGGTTGTCCGCAACGGCGTCCGATCAGTTGTATATCACGAGTTTGGGCGCCGATAGCCAACTCGGGACGCTGAACTGGACGTGGGCGGCGGATGCCGGATCCGACGGCGCCGTGGCGCTCTCGGCAACCGCGCTCGCCAAACCGGTGAGGTATGTCCTGGAGCGGACAGATTCGCTGTCGAATCCGGATTGGACGATGGTGGCCGAGAGGCTCACGGATCAGAAGGTGGGCGCGTTTGGCCATGACATCAGCCGGGACATGCTCGATCCGAGTCTGCCTGCCGGATTCTACCGGATTCGCGTAGTCATTCCGTAACGAGAGTGAGGATGCGCATTACGGCATAGCCCCGGCACAGCGTGACGGGACTGTGCCGTTTCTTTTGCACATCGCGCCGTCACCGGATCACGGAGTTGTCTTATGGAAATGATCGACTTGTTGCGCGAATCGGTAGCGCGTGGCGCATCCGATCTCCATATCGCGCCCCTGCACCCGCCATGTCTCAGGATCAATGGCGTCATACACGATGGCCATGGCGAGGCGCTTCAGCCAGACGAGACGCAGCGGATCATTTACAGCGTGTTATCAATCAAACAGATTGAGAAATTTCAGGTCGAGAAGGAACTCGACACGTCGATTTCCGCGGAGGAACTCGGTCGATTTCGGCTTAATGTGTTTGAGCAGAAACACGGCGTGGGAGCTGTGTTGCGTGTCATTGCGCCGCAGATTCCGACACCCGAGACGCTTGGCCTTGATCAGACCGTGATCCAACTGACCCACCTGACCCATGGCCTGATCATTGTCAGCGGCCCCGCGGGCAGCGGCAAGTCGACCACGCTCGCGTGTCTGGTCAATCTGATCAATACCGCGCGTCGCGATCACATTCTAACGATTGAAGACCCCATCGAGTTCGTGTACCCGAAACTCGGATGCGTGGTCACCCAGCGGGAGATCGGCGCCCACTCACACAGTTTTCATGAAGCGCTCAAGCACGCCCTGCGGCAGGATCCAGACATCATCCTGATCGGTGAAATGCGCGATCATCAAACCGTCGGTGTGGCCCTCACCCTGGCCGAATCCGGGCATCTGGTGTTTGCCACGCTGCACACCACCGACGCCGCCCAGGCCGTCGATCGGATGATCGACGTATTTCCCCCGTTCCAGCAACAGCAGGCGCGCGCGCAACTTGCCGTCTCCCTGCGCGCCGTGATCTGCCAGCAACTGATTCCGAAAAGCGACGGCACAGGACGGATCGCCGCGCGCGAAATCATGATTTCCAACGCCGGTGTCGCCAAGCTGATTCGGGAAGGAAAGGCCCACCAGATATACAACGCCATCGAAACCGGAGTGCATGACGGCATGAAGAGTTTTGATCGCGATCTGGCCGATCTGATACGCCGGAAGTGCATCTCGCTGGATTCAGCGCTGGGATATTCCTCCAATCCTGATCGGGTCAAGCGGTTGATGCAGGAGGAGAACCGGCAATGATCGAACGACTCAGAACCGTGCCCCTTCTGCAGCCCTGTTCCGGCGCGTTTCTCGAGCGCGTGGCGTCGTTCACGAGTCGCATCGTGCTGGCTGCGCAGACGGGGGTATTTAAAGAAGGGGACTGCGGGGAGTCCCTGTATATCGTCCAGAGCGGAACGGTTGAGATTCGCAAGGGCGGGAACGTCCTCGCGATTCTGGAAGCCGGTAGTTTGTTTGGTGAAATGGCGCTTTTCGAGGATGAACCGCGCAGCGCCGACGCCGTCACACGCACGGCGAGCGCGCTTCTGGAAATCAACATTAGTCGCTTCCGCGATTTGCTCCGGAGCTATCCGGACGAGGGTGTGCGTATTCTCTTCAGCAGCATTCAGGAGATGTCGCGGCGCCTGCGCGCGACGTCGCAGCATCTGGTGACCGTTTTTGAAACCGGCCGGATGGTGGGTGCACGCGCACCCCTCGAACAGATCTGCAGAAACATCGTCCTGCGTCTCATGCACGACGTTCCGAGCACCGTGGGCGGCATGGTGCTGCTGGCCAATCCGTACACCTGCAGCCTCGACGAGACGTGCCGGATTGCGATGACCGTCGCCGAAGCGGGCGTTGTCCGTGGCGCGGCGCAAAACAACGGTGAGACCGCGATGATCCAGCTTCTCGAAAACGGCACGATGCTGATGACGCCCCTGCGCGACGACGAACACATTCTGGGTTACCTGGTTGTTCGAAAGGAGGGGATCCAGACCTTCTCCCTCGACGAGGAGATCCTCGTGTCGACCGTGGCGGATCAGGTCGGCCTCGGCCTGATCACCACCTATCAGCGTCAGGACGAGGATGCGCGCAGACGTCTCGAGTGGAATCGGATGCACCACCGGTCCCTGCAGGCGGACACGCCCACCCCGTTGTGACCCGGACAATCATACTCGCAGGAGCTGAGCCTCTCGCGCTCAGCGGCGTGCCGGGCCGCAGGAGAGGCGGAGGAGTCCCCAGAGGAGGATAAAGCCGGGCAGGATCGGCCAGAGGGCCAGGACCGCGCCCCAGGGGCGGGGGCGGTTGGCGCGGAATGCCAGGATGAGATGGCCGCCCGGTTCGTTCTTCAACGCGCGCCGGAAACGGTACTCGCGACCGTGTTCCGGCATCGCGATCTGAATCGCCGCGCCGGGCGCGGCGGCTCCCGCTTGGACATCCACCAGTTTCTGCGCCACGAGTTCGAGCCCGGCCCGATCGCGCGCGTCGAGTTGCTCTTCCACTTCGCGCGCGTACCGGGAGTCGAAGTTGCCGTCGTTCCATCCGGTTTTCGCGCCGGCCTGATCGGGCTGGCTGTCGTCAAAGATGTTGTTATCCGCGCGCAGCGCCGCGCGCCGGTTGACGATTCCCATCTTGACCTGTTGTTGCACGACATTGCGGAATTGCACACGGGCGTCTTCGTTGAGCGATTGCTCGGCCTGGGAGAGGGTCACCGCCTGCTGCAAGACTTTGCGAGCCTCCATCTGCTGGCCTGAATTCAGCAATTCGTCCAACTGGGCGAGGTTGCCGCGTGCCGTCGCGAGACTTGAATATTTGGTCTTTTTGTTAAACGCCTCGTAGTCACCTTTGCCGAAGGTGCGGAACATGACGTCGGTCTCGACGCGTTCGAACGCGCCGCGTGGAAAGGCCAGGGCGAATTCGGGCGGCACAAAGAGACGCCACTCAATGTCGCGCAGCGGCAGGTCGAGGAAGGCGGGCGCGCGGAGAGCGTGCCGCCCCGCAAGCGCGCCGCCGGGAAGGGTGTCGGAATAAACGAGCGCGACCGTGGCCCGCTGACCTACGGCGGCCGTCTCGAGCGGAATGTTGAGGATGCCGTCGGCGCGAGCGGCCGGCACTTCCGCGCCGTTGACCAGGGCGGACCAGAGCGTCGCCTCCGGGGAGGGGAGGGAAACGCGCAGGAAACGCATGTGCCCGGGGTCGAGGGTGACGGTGGCCTGCGCGAGGAGGCGGCCGCTGCCCGAGACGACCGCGACCAGCCGCACCTGTTCGATCGTGGCGGGAAGCACCTGCGCCGCCGCGTGGCGCACCACGGAGAGGGGGAGGGCGTAATCGTCACGCGTGGCGCGGAAGCAGAGGATCGCGGACGAGAGATCGCCAGCGTTGAAGACGTCGGGGAGCGACCGCGCGTCCTCGGGCCGCAGCCCACTGGGCTCTCCCTGCGGCGCGACTTCGACACGGCCGGGGCAGGTGACCACGAGCCAGGCCGCCTGGCGCGCGGTGTCCAGCGGGACGAACGGTTTGATCACCACACTCCCGGCTGCCGGGTCATAAGGCTCCTGATAGTGGCAGACCAGATCGTAGGTACCTTCAACTTTGCCGTGCAACTCGATCTCCCATACGCGGCTGCCGACGGTGCTGTCGCCCGTTTCGGCGTCGTCAAGCGGTCTGACGCGGGCGATGTGGCGCCCACTGACGGTGAGCGTGGCGTCGCGCACCGGCACGCGGACACGGAAGAAGCGCACCCCGGCGTTGGCGATGCGGTAATGCAGGTGGACACGGTGGCTGAGCATCCCTTCGGCGAGTTCGACACGGTGGAGCATGTCAGGCTTGAGCACCGGCGGCATCACTTCGGTGTGGAGGGTCAGCGCCCAATCGGGACGCAGCAGATCGAAGATCAGCGCAGCCTGGCGCTGTACCTCGTCGCGACGAATGGTCACACCGGCCTGCTGTTCCACGGTCAGCCGAATGCCGCGCTCGGCCGAAATGGCCAGGGTTCCGGTGTGACGGCGGGCGTGGACCACGGTGACGCGCGGGACGGGGAGCGAGACGGGAATGCCGCGCATGGGCGTGGCGAGAACGATGGCGAGGGGCGTCGTTTCCTGGATGCGACGATTGAACCAGATGTCTATGCCGCGGCCGTCGCGCCGTCCGTCGTCCCAATGACTGACCGCCGGGCCGGAGAGTGATTCGATCTCGTAGCCGTTGGGGATCGTCAGTTGCACGCCGAAAACGCCCGCGCGGGTGATGGTGATCTGCAGTGCGGAACTGAGGACGCTGCGCTCATCTCCCAGACTGAACGCGGCCGATTCCACGACGCGCAACTCGGGCAGCACTTCTTCGACCTGGAGGGCGATGCGGACCGCCTCGGGGACGTCGTAACGGAAGGCGCGGCGCAGCGGATCCGTATCCGCGGCGGCAGCCTGCCGGTTGGCGGCGGCGGCATCGGCGGCGGAAACCGTGTCGCGGGCGGCGAAGTCGGCGGTATCGATCGGTGTGACACCGGCTGTCTCGCCAAAGCGGAGCAGGAGCGACTCGGGCGCCGCGACAGCGAACCGGCCGCGCTGGCGGGCGACCCCTTCGGCAACCGGGGCGGCGAGGCTGAATTCAACGGGCGGCGTGTCGCAGGGGGTCTGCAGCGTAAGCGTCAGGGTGAGGGATCCGGTCTGGGGCTTGGCCATCACCGCCTCGATGCGGCGGGTGGCGGGGTCGAAACGCCAGGTGGCGAGCCCCGGTGCGGAGACGTCGGTCGCCGTGGCCGTGCCGGGCAGTCGCAGGGAGAAGACGCGGGTTTCCCCTTGAACGACGTTGAAGACCGCGCGGGTCGTGGCCTCAATGACACCCGGCCGAACGCGCGCGGTCGTGGCAATGTCGGCATAGACGACCGTCTCCTCGGCACGGGTGTCGCGGGCGCGGGGACGCCAGGTGAGCGTGACGGCCGAGGCGGGAACAAAGGCGATTTCGGCGGTTGTCGCCCCGTTTGCCGCGGTCGCGGCGAGCCATGCGGCTTGTTCGGAGCGGATGTCGAGATCAGTGGCCGGAACGGTGAGCGTGAGCGTGTTGACGAGCGTCATGAACCACGGGAGCGTCAGGTCGGTCGACCCTTCGCGGAGCGTCAGGAGCTCGCGCGTGGTGAATGAAAAGGTGTGCGCGCCGGAGTCGCGGACGTGGAGTGTGAGTTTGTCGCCGACCGGCGACAACGTGTAGCGGGAGCCGTCGGCGTCGGACTCCATCAACACCGATTGGTGCGGCAACAGGAAGGACCGGTTACGCGTTTCGGTTCTGAAACGGAGGGTCCAGCGGACGATCGCCGTCGGCTCGTCGTGCGGGGTCGGGAGCGGTGAGCGAACGGCGACGGTCAGCGCGTCCAGCATCGGCAGCGGGGGCGGCTGTTCAGGCGCGGCTTCGGTCGGTTCGGCGGCGAGACGCAAGGTCGCCCCACACAAGACTGCGCCCACTAGCGCCAACACGGCGAGCAGGCGCGGCGCGGCACCACCGCCCCGCGGATCTTCTGTCGGCGCGAGAGGAGGCGTGGATGGCGGAAGGAATGGAGGCGCGGACGGCTGCTCGACCGCGTCATGCAACGGCGGGGGAGGGGTGTGACGGCGGCTGGCGCGGAGGATCAGACGCAACACCGCCAGCGCACAGGCGAGGCCGATGGCGAGCACCCCGGCGAGCGCGGCGGGTTCGGAAAACCCGGGGAGCTGGAAGGCCACGAGCCAGAGGCCGGCCAGCGCCAGCGCCACACCGATGCGGCGGCGGCGGAGCGCAATCAACAACCCGGCGAGTGCGATGCCGGCGACGGTGGCGACCAGGGGCAGCGACGTGCCGCCGAGGAGGCGCGGCACCACGGTGACAGTCACCGCGAGGGATGATTCACCGGTGAGGGTGGCCGTACGGTAGAAGTGCCGCGTCTGGTGGCTGCGCCTGGGGATGGCGAAGGGAAAGAAGGTGTCGCGCGGCCGTTCAGCAATCATGGTGCCCCCCGTGGCACGGCCCAGCGCGGCGCGATCCGAGGTTGAGACCTCCCATGTGGCAAAGGTGATGGGCGCGCCCGGGAGACGCGGAGCCGCGAGGGTGACGGTGCCGAAGCGGCGAAGACGGGCCGAAGGCTGGGCATACACGACTTCGACGGGGATGGCCTGATTGGGGTCGCGTGGCCGTTCGACCGGGATGAGGAGGCGGTCGCCCGTCTGCTGTGCGGGGAGGTCGCGGGCCGGGGTGTCGGCCGTGGCGGCCTGACGGACGGTCCAGGCGGAGGCGCCCGAAGGCAACTGGATGTCCAGGTATTGGCGCGAGGTGTTTTTCACGTGCCAGGTCGCCTTGGTAACCGATTCACCGTCACGGCCGATGGTGGACGAGAGGGCGAGGTAGTCCACCACCTGGTCGATCGGACGGTTGCTGTCGAGCGCGGTCAGGCGCAGCGTGGCGGCATGGGGCTTGCGGGTGAATTTCCACGCGCTGACGACCGGTGCGGTGACCGTGGCGGCGTAACCGGCGGGAAGCTCGTCACGCGGGATGCGGATGAGCGAGGCGGGAAGGGAACTGCCCGCTTCGACGCGGAGGGGCGCGGAGGTGGCAATGGCGATGAACCCCAGCTCGCTGGCGGTGTCAAGCGTCTCGATCTCGCCCACCGTGAGGTCGGCATCGTCATAGGCGACGGGGTGATCGTAACTGAGCAGGATGGTGAAATCGCCCAGGACGCGGGTAGCGAGGCGGACGGTGCAGACGTCGTTGCTGCGTGACCAGGAGTCGATGCCGACACCCGTGACGTCAATCACGGGAATCGAGGCGGGAACGCGGAAACGGAGGGTCTGGACGGGTGCGCCGCTGACGTGTCCGCTGACCGCAGCGGAGACATAGACGACGCCCGGGCCGATCGAGACCAGATGGAACACTTCGGAATGGATCGCGGATTGCGCGTATTCGAGTTGGATGCCGAGTGACCACGCGGCGTCGCGAAAACGGAAGGCGAGTTGGGCCCCCTCGACTTTGAAGGGTGCGGATGCCGTGTGAATGTCATTGAGATCGGTGGGATCGCGCGGCGAGAGGCGAATGCCTTGTTCGGCGGCGGCGACGAGCGTGCCACGCAGCCCACGGGCGTCGGCCACGGCAAAGGTGGGCACGGTGAAACGGTCACCCAGCGCGGCGAGACTGGCTTCGAGACGGACGACTACGAGCGTCTGGCCTTCGACAGGCGCGCGGAAGGGGATGACGATTTCGCGACCGGTATCGACGGCGCGCGTGTCCACATCGCTTTCGGAGAACTGCCGTCCGGCAACGGAGACTACGGACCAGCGGGGGTCGGTGGGGATGGCAATGCGGATCTCGCGGGCCGGGGCGTCACGGATGTCAAGCTGGATGGAGGCTTCGGCGACCACGACCCCATCGGCGACATTCAGGAGCAGGTTGATGTCGGCATGAATGGCGGAGGCGATGTTGTCGGCCGCGAGTTTGAGCTCGTAGGGAACGGCGGCATATTGCCACGCGAAGAGGCCGCGGCTCGGGACATGGCGCGGGACGGTCGATTCCACCGCGTTGGCGCGGGGAAAGGCGGAGGGGTCGATCTGGGTGAGACCGGTCGAGTTGGCGACCTGGAGCTTGACGGCGCTGTCCGTGCCGAGGATGAGACTGCCGCCGGCGCGGATGACGTTGACCGGAACGAGGACGGGGACGTCGGCCTGGCAGGGAAACGCGGCGAGGGGGCGTTCGCAGACCACGCCTAGGCGGTAGTCGTCCCGCCGGGGACGGGCGAGCTGCACCCGCAGTCGCGGCCGCGCCGGATCGGTTCGGTCGATGCGCCAGTCCTGAATGTCGGCGCCGACCACGCTGACGACATTCACGTCGGGAATGTCAAACACGAGTTCGGCGAGCTGCCCCTGGGCGACGCGATAGGAGCAGATCGTGTCGATGCGCAGCGTCCCGGGGCTGGCCGAGGCGACGGTGTGGATGTCGCAGGTGGCGACGAGTTCGGAGTCGGCCTGGCGGATTTCGGGTTTCCACATGACGGTGAAATCGGGGGTCAGCGCGAGATTGGCGACGGTGGTCGGCCGCCCCTCGGGATCGCGCCGGGTCTCGCTGTTGGCGGCGTACGGGATGGCGATTTGCAGGTTCGGCTGATCGGCGGTGATCGTGGCCTGGCGGATGGGGAGAACGGGAAGGCCGAAACTGGCGAGACGCCAGTCGTTGCTGACGGTGGTTTGGGCTGCAAAGCGAATGATGACGCGTCCGCTGCGTGTGCGTCGTTTGCCGGGGGCGAGTGAGAGGCAGAGGGCTCCCTGCCGGACCAGGACGACATCGGCCGGCAGTTCCGCGCTGCGAATCGCGACCGCCCCGCGAATGAGCTCGATCGTTTCACCGCGGGCGAGATCCTGGAGGTCGAGCCGCATCTCGAATGCGACATTGTCGCCCGAGACGGAGCCTTCGAGGGAGAAGCTGCTCCAGTGTGCGGCAGAGGTGGCTGACGCGGCGAGGATGATCAGAGATGCGAGCGGAAGGAATGCGCGGAACAGACGTGTCTTCATAAGTGCTCCTCAGTGAGTGTTTCGTATACATAATACGTCTTTCGACGCACGTGTGTTGATCTTTTTTTAGAAGGCGCTTGCAAAACCTACGGTTTGTGCAAGCGGAGGTTTCAGGTTTCAGGGTTTCAGGGTTCGGGGTTCGGGGTTCTGGGTTTGGGGAAGCCGCCGGCCTGCGGCCGGATGGGAAACAGGATTGTAACGGGCCCATTACGAGGATCGGTGGAAAGCCATCGACACGTCATCCCGGACATTGCTACACTTACCCGCGAGGAAGAAGGCGAGCGCGAGCATGTATACCTGTCAGTTTGTGATTTCTTCGCAAGAGACCGGAATCCGCCTGGATGCGGCTGTGTTGGCGCGGTGTCCGGCGAGCCGGAAGGCCTTCGTCAGGCGGGCGATTCAGGCGGGCGGGGTGACGGTCAACGGCCGGGTTGCGGACAAGGGCGCCAAGCTGTGCGCCGGTGACGCGGTGCGTGTCTGTGAGCTGCCCGAAACGGGGGAGGTGCGCGTCCGCCCCGATCCGGCTGTCGTTCTGAACGTGGTCTATGAGGATGCGGCCCTGATTGCGGTCAACAAGCCTGCGGCGATGGCCTGCCAACCGCTCGATCCCGACGAGATGGGAACGGTCGCCAACGGCTTGGTCGCCCGGTATCCCGAACTTGCGGCTGTCGGCGATGCACCGCTCACGGCGGGCGTGCTCCACAGGCTCGACGGCGGAACATCCGGGGTGATGCTGGCGGCGCGGACACAGGATGTTTTCGAAGCGATGCGCCGGCAGTTTCGTGACCGCGAGATCAGCAAACGCTATCTGGCGCTGGTCGCGGGCGTGGTGACGGAACCGGGGCGGCTGGAGCACGATCTCGCCCACCAACCCTCTTTTCGCGGACGCATGGTCGAAGCCGGCGCGGTTGCCCGCCCCGACCGGGTGATGCGGGCCGTAACCGATTACCGGGCTATCCGGCGGATTGGGGGGCGAACGCTGTTGGAGGTGATGATCCGCACCGGCGTGACTCACCAGATTCGATGCCAACTGGCCCTGGCGGGGCATCCGATTGTTGGCGATACCCGCTACGGCGCTCCTGCAGAGGCCGGGTTTAACCGTCATTTTCTGCATGCGGAGGCGATCTGTTTCCGTCATCCGTTGACGGGCGAGAGGATCGAGATCACCGCGCCCCTGACGTCCGAACTCGAGAAGATGATTGACCCCTGAGGCGCTTGCAGAACCCCTGCAAGCGCCCGGTTCGGGTTTCAGTGTTCAGGTTTCAGGAAGACGCAACATCGTGTGGTTGCAGGCGTTTCTTCCAGACACCCGAAACCTGACACCTGAACACTCCGCTTGCAAAACGGGGTTTTGCAAGCGGCTCCCCTGAAAAGACAAACGCCACGGTGGCTTCACCGTGGCGTTTGGTTGCAATCCGATCAGCGGCGGCTTCACACCAGAGTGGGCGTGTTACGGCGGGAGAACAAGCGCGAACGCGCTCGCGCCGACTTGCGGCGTTTCTTCTCGCAAGGCTTTTCGAAATAGCGGTTGGCGCGGAGTTGCTTCATCAGCCCCTCCTTGTCCATGACCTTTTTCAGCCGCTTCAGCGCGCGCTCGACAGCCTCACCCTTCTTCAGTTTGATCTGAACCATCCGAATTCACCCCCTCGACAACCTGGGATCGTCGCGCGCTGCTTCGTGCGGCACGCCGTCCGGTGGGTTGTTGACCTCCCAGAATACCATAACGTGCGTGTTCCATGCAACGTATTTTTGGGGGTTTCTTTCTCTATTTTCCCATCAGCGCATTGACAATCAGGCGGTCCAGCTCCTCGTAGTCCCGGGCCGCGACGAGCGCATCCACGGTCTTCGCGTTCAGGCCGCGCACGACCTTGAGCA
>CAZOJL010000045.1:0-15737 GCA_964580075.1 uncultured Akkermansia sp.
AGAAAGCCCTGAGCCAGAATCTGAAAAACATAAGAATTTAGATGCGTTTGCCCTGTGGGGCTCCCTAACGGATGGACATACGGCCGAGTTGTTGTTACAGTGAATCGCGACACAGGTCGCGGTGTGCCCGGTACGGCCGGGAGGCGCACCGCGAAACCGTTTGAAACTGCCGGCTGGCCGGATGCGTAAGGGGGGCTTGGTCGAATGGCAACACATGCAAACGAGCTCGATCAAATCGAGCGGTGCTGCGACGCCTGCAAGAAGATCCACGAGCAGATGAGCCGGGTGATTGTCGGTCAGACGGTGGTGATCGACGACATCCTGATGGCCCTGTTCTGCGATGCACACATTCTTCTGGTTGGCGTGCCGGGTCTGGCGAAGACGCTCATGATCTCGACGCTGGCCCGCATTCTGAAACTCGATTTCAAGCGCGTGCAGTTTACCCCCGACCTGCTGCCCGGCGACATCACCGGCACGGAAGTGATCGACGAGGATCGGGCCACCGGGCGTCGCGAGTTCCGCTTTGTGAGCGGTCCGGTGTTCACCCATCTGCTGCTGGCCGACGAAATCAACCGCACGCCACCCAAGACCCAGTCGGCGCTGTTGCAGGCCATGCAGGAACGCGAGGTGTCGGTGGGCCGCAAGACGATGAAGCTCGAGCGCCCCTTCCTGGTGATGGCCACGCAAAACCCGCTGGAGCAGGAAGGCACCTACCCGCTGCCCGAAGCGCAGCTCGACCGCTTCATGTTCAACACCTTCGTCGATTATCCGACCGATGCCGAGATGGTGGAGATTGTGGAGAAGACGACCGGTAACGCCGTGGCCGAGGTGGATACGATCACCGACGCACAGCAGATCATCGCGGTGCAGCGGATCATCCGGGATATTCCGATCGCACGCCCGGTGGTGGATTACATTGTCCGCCTGGCGGTGGCTACGCGGCCGGCGCATCCATCGGCGCCCGCGTTCATTAAGGATTACGTGAGCTGGGGGTGCGGCCCGCGGGCGGGTCAATATCTCGCGCTGGGCGCCAAGGCGCGCGCCGCGCTCAACGGGCAGCCGCACGCGTCGATCGAGGATGTGCGCGCCGTTGCGCTCAGCGTGTTGCGCCATCGCATCGCACTCAATTATAACGGGCGCGCCGAAGGGTACGACACCATCAAGGTGGTCAACCGTCTCCTGGAATCGGTGCCGGCCGACGGAAAAAAGGGGTGACGCGCGCCTCGCCTGCGTGAACCCCGGAACGCCATTCCCCCATGCCCCCCACAGCGTCCAAACCCCTGATGATCGATCCGGCGATGTTGCAACGGTTGAGCGGCATCGAGATCCGTTCCCGTTTCCTGGTGCGGGGGCTGTTCAGCAGCCGCCATCGCACGTCGGATTTCGGCAGCAGCACCGAATTCATCGAGCACCGGGAATACCGGTGGGGTGATGAAATCCGAACGATCGATTGGCGGGTTTTCGGTCGCAGCGACCGGTTCTACGTGAAGGTCCACGAGATGGAAGCCGACATGCGCGTGCAGATCGTGGTCGACACCTCCGCTTCGATGCGCGTGCCGCCGCCCTCGGGGTTGCCGGGAAAACTCGATCTGGCCTGTGTCATCGCGGGGGCGCTCGCGACGATCATCTCCGGACAGCAGGACTCCGTGGGGCTCTTCATGATCGGCGACCGGATCGACGCGCATCTGCCGCCGCGGCAGGGCGCGTTGCATCTGGCCCAGATCTTCGGGCGCCTGTCGTCGCCCCCGGGCGGGGGCGGCGGGACATTCGGTCGTCGATTGCTGGAGGCCGGCGCCCGCGCGGGTACGCGCGGGATGATGTTTATCCTGACCGACGCGTTGGACGACAGCGAGGAGCTGTCGTCGGCCCTGCGGATTCTGCGCCAGCGAACGCAGGACGTGACGCTCGTGCGCATTTTTGACCGCCGGGAGTTGGAGTTTCCGTTTGACCACATGACGGAATTTCGCGATCCCGAGACCGGCCAACGCGTCTACGCCGAGCCGCACGCCGTCCGGCAAAGCTATCTGGACGCGCTGCAGAATCACCGCGACCGCGTGGCCGAAATCTGTCGCCAGGCCGAAGTCGATCTGCTCGAACTGGACAATGCCGGCGACGTGGCGGCGCTGCTGTCGCTGCACATGATTCGCCGGATTATGGCGGGAGGTACCGGACGATGCTGAATCCGCTGATGCTGTTCGGATTGCTCGGCCTGACGCTGCCGATCGCCATTCACTTGATCAACCGGCGGCGGCTGAAACCGGAGCCGCTGGCGACCCTGCGGTTTGTCCGCGGACACGACGTGGCCAATGTGTTTGCGTGGAAGCCGCGCGACTGGGTCCAGTTGCTGATGCGGCTGCTCCTGCTCACGGTTTTTGTGCTGCTGATGGTCCGGATGACGCGGCCGTCGGGCCGCCCCAGTGACCGCGCCGTGATGCTGATCCTCGACAACTCGTTGAGCATGCAGCGCCAGATCCCGGCCGGTCCGCCCCTGTTTGAAACCCTGCGGCATCGGGCGGGCGAACTGATCGACGGGATGCGCGAGACCGACAAGGCCGCCGTCCTGCTCGTCGGCGACCGGGTCTTTACCGACACCGGCCTGATCCGCGACCGTGCGGTGCTGCGCGCCGCCGTTGACGGGGCGTGGGCGGGATCCGGCGGGGAACGGTCGCTGATGCCGGCCATCCGCCAGGCGGTTGCCGAACTGCGCGGCGAGCCGGCGCCGGATCGTCTGGTGGTCGTGTTTTCGGATTGGTGCCGCGAAATGCTGGACGGCATCGGCGAGGACGTCGAACTCCGCCGCCAGTTGGCGCTGGGCGGCGTGCGCCTGATCCTGGTCGGCAGACCGCTGCCCGACGCCGACAACGTCGGGCTCGAACAGGTGGCGTTTCACCCGCCCGCCATTTTCGTCGGCGGCGGGGGCAAGCTGACCGCGAAGATTCGGAATTATGGGAAACGGGAGGCGGTGTTTGACATCGGCCTGAAGATTTCCACCAGTGAGGGAGAGACGCGGCAGATGACGCTCGGACCGGGCGACGCGGCGCATGTCGATCTGTCGCACCGCTTCGTGAATCCGACCGACGTGGCTGTTGCGGCGACGGTCAGTTGCGGCGACCCGATGGCCGCCGACGACTGCTTCCGCGTTCCCATGCGGATCCGGTCGGGCCGCCAGATCCTGATCGTGGCCGCCGCCGGCTATCAGTCCGACGACCGTCTCGAGCGCGGCGCCTCGGGTGCTGAAGTGTTGGGCTACGCCATCAATCCCGAGGCCACGCTGGGATTGGTCTCCGGCGGCCACACCGCCGTGCGGCGGATCACGCCGGCCGCCTTCGCGAACACGACGCTTTCAAGTTACGACGCGCTGGTCTTCTACGGGGTTGACGCCCTGCCCGATCCCCGTTCGCTGCAAGATGTGTACGATTACGTGGCGAGCGGCAAGGGGGTCTGGCTGATTCCGGACGGGACGTGCAACCCCGCCGACTTCAACAGGACGTTTGGCCATCTGATGGCCGGTGCGAAGCTCGGCGTGCCGCGCGCTGTGTCGACGGCCGTGTTTGCCTCGCGCGGTGAGTCGGACCTGACCAGCCCGCTGTTGTTGCCCCTGGTGCGGGGCGAATGGGGCAATCCCGACGAGATTCCCATCACGCGCTATTGGTCGGTCCAGCAACCGGGCGCGGCGCGGCGCGCGCTGGCGACCCGCGAGGGCGACAGTCTGGCCGCCGTCTCCGAGATCGGACGCGGGCGGGTGTTCATCCAGTTCTTTGACTGCGACATCCGTTCCACGGCCTTTCCCCGCGGGACGGCGTTTCTTCCGCTGGTGCAGACGGTGTTGAGCCATCTGACCGGCGGGGAGAAGATGCCGGACCCGGATGTGATGCGCGCCGGCGCGACGCACGATATGTACCTTCCCGCTTATCGCGAGATCGGCGGCGAGGTGGTGGTGCGCGGACCTTCCACCTACCGCTTTCCCGTCGACGCCGAGGGCTGGGTGCGCATCAGCGGCATCCACATCGCCGGGAACTACGAGGTGACGCACCCGGCGATGCCGGGGCGGACGCGGATCCTGACGGTCAACCCGGTGACGGGGCAGTCGGATCTGACGCCTTCCGACGATGCCGACATTGCCCGCGTGTTCGGCGAGACGCAGGTGTCGCGTATTCCCTTTGAGGCGATAGCCGGAAACTACACGCATCAGCGTGAGGTCAGCGCGTGGCTGCTGAGCCTGGTGCTGGCGGCGTTGGCAGCCGAGGCGCTGACGGGCGCGTGGCAGGCCCGCCGGCGAAAGGGGGTGCGCGCATGACGTTTTTGTTGCGTCTGCTGGGATTGGACCGTGTGACCGCGGTCGACCGCGTCGAGCAATGGGCCTGGCAGACCGCCGCCACGCCTCCCGACTGGCTGGTCGTCACGGTGGTCGGCCTTGGCGTGTTGCTTGCCGCCATCAACTGGATGCCCCGGCTGACGATGCGGCGGCCGTTGCGGCTGGCCACGTTCCTGTTGCGCCTCGGCATGCTCGGGATTCTGCTGCTCGTGCTGTACCGGGTGGAGCTGTTCGTCCGGCTGCGGGTGATCAAGCCGCAACGCTGGCGGGTGCTGCTCGACGACTCGGGATCGATGCAGACCCCCGACGCAGGCGGGCGAACCCGGTTTGAGGCGGCATTGAAGGATCTTGCCACGATCCGCAAAAGCGTCGGCAGCGGCGTGCGGGTGGATGTGGCCACACTCAGTGGTGGTCCCCTCGGCACGGAGGCCGGCCGCGGGGCGACACACCTGTATCAGGCAATCACCGAACACGCGTTGCACGGGGATCCGATCGACCGCCTCGTGATCTTGAGCGACGGGCGCGATGTCGCCGCGCACGATTTCACCCGCCTGGGGCGGGATCTGAGGATGTCGGATGTTGCCGTTTCGGCGTGCGTGTATGGCTCCACGCAGCAGGTGGCGTCGGCCACGGTGTTTGCCGATCCGGAGCGTGAGATGATCCGGATCGGGGAGGAACTGATCATTTACGGTTCGATCGTGGCTTCGACGACCGAAGCGTCCTACCCCATCCGCCTTCTGGAGGACGGCGAGGACGTGCTGGCTGCCACTATTCCCAAAACCCGCCGCGACGCGTTTCAGGTGGCGTATCGCCCCCAGACCGAGGGATTGCATCAGTACACCCTGGAGCTGGTGGGCGGGGATGCTGAGCGGGCGGGAAGCCGCGAGGCGTCGTTCATCGCCCGGGTCTCGCCGGAAAAGATCCGCGTCCTGCTGATCGAGGGATATCCCCGGTACGAGTTTAAGTTCATCCGGTATGTGCTCGACAGCGACCCGATGGTGGACCTGGTGTCGATCTCGCACCTTCCGGGCGGCGGCGTCTATGTCCAGGGCGAGCCGCGGCACAGCCAGCCCGAGCAGGGGTTGATTCGTAACCGCGAGGATTTGTTCAAGTACGATGTCGTGGTGCTGCGGGATGTGCCGCGGACACTGTTTCGGGCAGGCGGCGATACGTCGGAAAGCCGCATGCAACTGCTGGTGGCGTTTGTCGAGGACCGCGGCGGCGGCCTGATCCTCTGCGGCGGATCCGACGTGTACCGGGCCGGCGGCTACGAGGGGAGTCCCCTGGCGGCCGTGATGCCCTTTGACCTGGGATCTGCGTACGGCACGGCAGCCCAGTTTCCCGGTAAGTTTTTTGCGGCGGTGAACGACGGGCTTTACGACCACCCGATTCTGCGGCTGCTGCCGGAGGCAGCCGCCAATCGCGATCGGTGGCGCGGCCTGCGCGAGTTGGACGGATGCAACAATGTCGGCCGCACCAAGCCGTTGGCCACGACCCTGCTCTCGCGGCGGTTGGAGCGGCAGAACGCAGCCGGTGAAACGGTCGAGCTGAGCGTGCCGGTGCTGGCCTACCAGCCGATGGGGGAGGGCAAGGTGATTGCCGCCACGGCCGACACCCTGTGGCGCTGGCAACTGCAACCCGATTTTACCGATCCGCCTTTGCAGACCCTGCTCGCCAATATGGTGCGGTATGTCGCGCCGCCCCCCGCGCGGGCGGGCGAGCCGCAGATCCGACTGCGGGATCGCGCGCCGCAGATCGGGGGCGAGGCGGTTTTGTACACGGTGCTGCGGGACGAACGCTATCAGCCCATCCGAAATGCCGACCTGGTGGTCACGGTGAACTATCCGGACGGGCGGGTCGAACGGATGTATCCGCGTGACCTGCCTGACCGGCCTGGTTATTACGAATATCGGGTGTCGCTTGATCAGGGAGGGCGCCATCAGGTGGTGGCCGAATACGCCAAATTCCGGCAGGAGACGAGCTTCATTGCCGGCGCGACACGCGGGGAGTATGCGGATCTCTCGGCCGATCCGGCCGCGCTGGCCGCGCTGGCCGCCGGGGCCGACGGCGAGGTTGTCACCGCGACGGATGGATGGTTCGAGCGCGCGCGGCTCAAACCGGCGACGGCGGTTTCACGGCGGGTTCTGCCCGTCTGGAACTGTCCGCTGACGATGATCCTCTTCATCGGATGGGTGGCCCTGGATTGCTATCTGCGCAAACGGCAGGGGTTGGCATGAGCGAGGCACGGATGACGGATCGGAGCGATGTCCTCCGCCGCTATCAGCGGCGGGTGCGGGCATTTTCGCGGATCCGCCGGGGAATCGGCAATGCCATGCTCGCGTATCGTTCCGGAGCGGTGATCGCCGCGACGGTCGCGTTTCTGCTGGTGTATACGGGCCTGCCGTTGCAGGCGCCGCTCGTGGATGCCGCGCTGTTCGCCCTGGCGGGCAGTGTGCTGTTGGCGGTTGCCGGACACTACGGGTGGCGGCGGCTGCGCGTGGAGAATGATCTTTCCGAGGCGTTCCGAATGGAGGCGCTCGTCGGCGGGTTGAACAGCCGGTTGATCAGTGCGATAGACTTCCTCGAACGCGAGAGCAAAGGGCCGTTGATCTCGACCGTGATTGCCATGGCGGGCCGTGATTTCGATACGATTCCGTTCGAAGCCAGGCTCGCCCGCACGGGGCGCGCGCGGGCCCGAAGGCGATTTTTGGCCGTGTTGGCGCTGATGCTGTTCGTGGGCGCGACCCCGTGGTGCGGCTACGGCAAACTCGCGGCGCGAGCGTCCATGGCGTGGCAGGAGGTGCGTGAACGGCTGTTTCCAACCGAATGGGAGTTGCTTCCCGGTGCGGGGCAGCATATCCACCTGCTGGGTGAGTCGGTGGAAGTCCAGTTGCGGTTCATCCGGAACGGGTTTGATCGCGTGGTGGTGATACAGGATCAGCCCGGCAACCCGGATGCGCGCGAGACGCGCGAGACGCGCGCCGTGGCGGCCGATGAATCGGTGCGCGTGGTTCTGCGGGGCGACCGTCAATGCGTGCGACGCGTGCGGTTTGAATTCGGACGTCGCGCGACCCGGACCGAACCGGTCGAAATCGTGTTCACCACGCGTCCGGTGATCGAAAACATGCAGATCGAACTGGTTCCACCGCTGTACACCCGGCAACCGCCGCGCGAGCTCGTCGGCGTGCAGACACGCGTCGCGGGCCTTCCCGGAACCCGGGTGTCTCTCGGCCTTACGTTCTCCAAAAACATCACCCGCGCGACGATTCGGTTCGGCGTCGGCGAGCCGGATATCCCGCTCGACGTCGTCGGCCGCTTCGCGGCGATCCAATTTGTGATCAACGAGAACCGTCGCGCCCGGATACAGATCGTGGACATTCATGGCTTCAGCCTTCCCCAGCCCCACACGCTCGACATTGATCTGCTGGTTGACGAACCGCCGCGCCTTGCCGTTCCCGATTTCCTGAAGGCCGAGATGCCGGTCAAGGCCGACGCGATGCGCGCGTTCGGGTTCGGGGTTCGTGCCTGGGATGACTTCGGTGTGGCACAGACGGTTCTCAAATGGCGAAAAGCGACGCTCGAAAACCGCAACGCCATAATCGCCCAGGGCGAAGTCGAACGGCTCAACGTGCCGCCGCTCGGTGTGGTCGTCGCCGAATTTCTCAACGCGTTCTCGGAACAGGAGGTGCAACCGGGCGACGTGTTCACCTTCCATGTCGAGGTCGCCGACAATCGCGAACCCGACGCGCAACGGGTCGTCTCGCCGACCTTCGGCTTCTTTGTCTATCAGGATGATCTGGGGGGTGCCCTGAGCGTGGCGGAAGGCGGCCTGATGGGGCTTTCGTTCGGGCAGCAGGGACGCGAGCGTCTCAAGCGGCACAAGGACTCCACCGAAGTCCCCCCGCCGCAGGACATCCGGCGCGTTTCCAAGCTCGTGAGCGACTTCGAAGCGGACGTGACGAGCGACGCGCGTCCGCAGACGGTTCTGGGCGATTTCGGGCCGAGTGTCGACAGCTATTTTAAAATCATGGGGACGGCCGTGTTGGCCGAAGAGGCCCCGGAAAAGAGTCCGAAATAAGCGGCCCTTTAAACAGGGAGCCGCAGGCGGGGGGTGTGGTTTGAACGGACGTTGGATCACGTGCGATGCGTGGCAGGCAAGAACAGGCGGCTCGTGCCGTGCGCGGCCATCCGGTGGACGCGTCCGCCGGGTTGCCGGTCTGCTGTCCCTGCTGACGGCGGCACTGCTGGCGCAGGTTGCGTCGGAACCGGTGGTCCCCGCCGATGACGGAGGACCGCGCCTTATCGTCCGCCTCGTTCCGGCCGATGCCCCCGGCGAACGGGCCGATGCCCGCGAGCGCATCACCCCCTTCTTTGCCGACGGCGCGATCGCGCCATCCGGCGAGCGCGCGACCCTCTGGGTGCGCAACGCCAGCGTCACCGGGGCCAGCGTGACGAACCGGTTCGAGCGCTACTACCAGGGCAAATACATCAACCGGTCGTCCGAGCTCTCCATCCCCCTCGCCTCGCTCGGAGTCGGTGAGCAGGTGATCAACCCCGGGGGACACCGCTTCACCATCGGCGGGGACGGCCGTGTCGCGTCAGGCGATCCCGATGTGACTGTCGACGGCCGGGTCGTGACGCTGAAGATTTATGGCATCGACCTCTTTGCGGCAAGCGCCGACGCCCCGGGCCCGCTCGAAGGGCGAATGCAGCCTGAGGCGTTCGACCTCTCCGTGGCGGACGCGGATTCCTCAATCAAGCGCGCGCCGGGGAACGTCCCCCTGCTCAGTCGCGGCGGGCCCTTCTGCCCCCTCCGGATCTACCTGCCAGCCAATACCGAGGGGGCTGGCTATCTCCTGGGCCCCTATGGCCAGACCTTCCACGTGCTCCCGGGCGGGCGCGTTGAACTGACCGGCGACCGGCTCGCCGGCATCTCCGTCGAAGGGTCGCGTATCGCGGCGGAATATGCCGTGTTCAAGGGGCGAATCTCCACCAAGACGCAGCTCGGCGCCGGCATCGGCGCGGGTACGGTTCGGGGCGACGCGTTCGTGGTGCGGCCGTCGCGCGCCGCCCTGCGCTTCACCGCCGGATTCGGCGCGCAATCCCTCTCCTTCGGCCTTCCAATCGATGCGGCACGGCTCCCGGTGAAATATTTTGTCGCCGACAATACCGGCGCCTCCCCGTCGGATGTGCGTCTGATGGCCATCGAGATGGAGCGCAATGTGGTAACCGTCCGCGAGCCGACGTCGATCGCGCTGCGCTATGCCGAAAGCGCCCTCTCGATTCGCGAACCGGCCGTGCGCGCGGCATGGTCGGCCTACTATCCCGATCCGCCCTCAAAGCGGGTCTGGACGTCATTCGACGGCGTCGCGTGGCGTCGTGACACCGGTGCGCTCTCCATCCGGATGCCCGATCTGTCGCCGGGCTTCTATTACGTGCGGCTGATGATTGTGGACGGTGCGGAGCCCGAGCCGCTGCCGACCGGAGTGTGTGGCGAAATTCTCGTGGCGGCCATCCGGCCCGGTCAGACCGGGACGGCCGCGTTTGTCAGCCCCCGGGGCCGCGACGCCTTCGTGGCGGGAGAGACGGTGCGGCTCGAGGCGGTGATCCGGTCAGCGGACGCGGCCCGCCCATCCGGGCGCCCGTCGGTTGTGCTGACGCATCCCGGCGGCCGCACCGAGCGGATGCCGTTCGCCGACCGCGGCGGCGTCTGGTCGACGCAGCCACTGGGGCTTGCGGGTGAAACCACGCGGCACCTCCCGCCCGGACGCTACGCGCTGTCGTTCGCCGACCTGCCGGCGGGTATCGAGCCCTGGCCGATGGCCTTCGATCTCGTCGGCTCCGATCCGCGCACCGCCTATACGATTGTCAAGAACGACAAGTATGCCGGTAGCATTCCCCTCAATTGGAGCGGCAGCGAGGCGGTTGACCTCGACCGCGCGGCGCGGTCGATAGCCGGAATGGGGTACACCCGCATCGAGTTCGCGCATGACTTTGACGCAGGCGCGGAACGTACCCATGTCGAACGCGAGCGAATCGCGGAGCGTGATCCGCGGTTGCCGCCCCCCCAGGCGGTCTACCAGCCCTCGCCGCGCGACTGTCTGCTCAACGCCTGTGTGCGCCACGGGTTGCAATTGTCCAATACGCTGCTGGGGTATAACGATTTCCATATTCCGCGCCATATCGAACCCTACGTCCAGGCATCCGAACGCTGGATCGCGCGGAAGACCTCCTCCATGCGGCATTCGCCGGCATTCGACGGGATGTTCATCTATCAGGAGATGTATGCCTGGGGCAAGATGGGCGTCGAAGCGTCGCATACCGAGCTGTGGCCCCGCATCCGCGACCGCGTGGCCGCCGAACGGCTCGGGGAGCGTCCGTCCGACATCCGCAACCGCATGGGACGTGAATTGCGCCGGCCGCGCGCCGCGCGTGATCCGGAGGCAATCAACCGTTTTCTGGAACTGCGCCGTGTCGAGATCGGCAGTTGGGGTGATTTCAACAGCCGTGTGGCGCGCGCCGCGCGCGAGGTCTTGCCGCGCGCGCGCATCGGCACCTACAACCAGGAGCATCTCCAGGTCACGCACGGGCTCGGCGCGATTTGCACGGGCATCGACATGGACTGCGGATTCCGCCCCGACGTGTTTCGCGACCTCGACATCCGCTCCACCATCCATTATCAGGACGGTCCCTGCGGCGGCTGGATCCATTCGCCGATGCAGGTCCAACTGCTCCGTTTTGAACTGCGGCGGCCGGTTTGGATCAACTACCCGGTCCGGATTCTCAATTACATGCCCATGCCCCGCGACGGCCAGTACCAGCGGCGGATGGCGTTCGCTTTCCTGGCCGAGGGTGCCGATGGCGTCTCGCTGTGGGGGCTTGCCCACAGCTTCGGTGACGCTCCCAATCCGGCCATGTTGAAAGCCGGCGAGACCACCGCGCACCTCAACCGCGAGATCCTCCAACCCTTCGGCGAACTGGTCACGGCGACCGAACCGGGCTACCGCCGGATCGGCATTGTTCACACGTGGAACCAGATGATCCTCAGCGACTTCAAGGAACTGCGCACCGCCAACCAGATCGAGGAGATCTGGCTCGCCTGCTGGCGTCTCGGATTTCCCGCCGTGTTTCTGCGCGAGGATGCCTTTGAGCGGCCGCTCGACGGCCTCGACGTCATCTTCGTGCCGGGTATCCGCTTCGACGGCGAGCTCAGCGAGACGGCCGTGCAGCGCCTCCGTGAGGCAATCGCCCGCGGCGCCCGCGTCGTGGTCGACCGCAACAGCATACTCGATCTCGACGGCATGGTCCGGCTCGATTTTGACTTCAGCGGCTACTTCCTCGGCACGGGCTACAACCCCGGTAAATACGAGGACGAGATCTACCGTATTTTCCGCTATACGCAACCGGCGGTCGACTTTCTCGCCGGGCGCCTCGCGGCGTGGACACAGCCCGCTGCGCGCGGCCCCTTCAGCGTCGGCCCCAACTGGCGGACGGGCGGCGACATTCACTACCTCATCATGGGTAATTTCGAGATGCCGGATTATTCTGCGTCCCTCAAGCAGGTGATGGCGCGTCCCGTGCGGCTTCCGCTGTCGGTCGCCGCGGATCGCGGCGGCGTGGCCTACGATCTGCTGCACGGAGTGCCGCTGCCCCTGGAGCGGGTTGTGGCAGAAGACGGCAGGCCGGATGGGCCGGATGATCCGGGCTGGAATCGCCTGACGGTCGACATGACCCGTATCCAGGGGGCCCTGGTGGCGTTTACGCCGGAGGCGGTCGGCGGCCTGCAGACCGAGGTCGCGCTCGCGGCCGACGGCGGCGCCGTCCGCGTGGGGGGGACGCTGGCCGGCGTTTCGGGGAGGCCGATCAACGGGGTGTTCCCCGCGCGCATCACCCTCGCCGCCGATGGCTTCGAGCCGCGCCGGTTCTACCGCGCGCTCGGCGGCGGACGCGCCGTCGCGCTGCAACTTCCGGGGGGCGCCGACGAGGTGACGTGGCGCGTGGAGGTGCGCGAAGGACTGACCGGGCTGGCGGTCGAGCAGTCGGTTGCCCGTCCGGCCGTCGCCGGTCGGGCGCTCCGCCCGCTGGCGGTCGACCACGCCTACATGCCGTACCCCGACGAGGTGCGCCGCTTCTGGGGGGAAAGCACGAACGTGCTGCTCGTCGTGGGCTCACGCAGCTCGGACCTGGCGCCAGTGGCCGATGCGCTGGCCAAGGCGCTGGAGGGGCGCGGTCTCACGGTCACCCGCAAGACCGAGCGCGAGGCCTTCCGTTACCCCGGTTCCGGGAAGGACGGCATGGAAGGCGATCCATTGGCCAATGGATTCTTCACCTGGGGCGGATATGGCAGGGGTCAGCAGCCGATCAAACCGACGCTGGCCGTTGACGCGCCGCTCGTGCTGCTGACGACGGCCAACGGCTCGATGTTGCTGCACACGCTCGAAGATAGTGGTTATTTCGGCGTTCCCCTCATCGGCGGCGCAGGCTTGGCGGCACAACCCACCGTTCACCGGGCGCGGCGGGCGTTCCACCCCGATTTTGACACCCTCTGCCTGGTCGCCAACGACGCCGAGGGCATGCGCCAGGCCATGGCCGCGGCGCTCGGCGGGGCGGCTGATGCACCGCCGCCCGCGCCCGCCGCCGCCGGTTTCGCACCCGGCCATCGGGCCGGTGATGCGCGGCCGGTCCCCGTGCCGCCGCCCTCCGAGCGGGTCGGCAACAATGAAATGATCACCGATATCCGGTTCGACGCCGCGGGCAACAGCTATGCGACGACCTGGGGGCATGGGGACAACCTCTACTCCCTCGATCGCGAAGGGGCGTACCGATATTCGTTAAACCTGCCGGAATTGGGACCGTATGCGATTGCCGACGGCCATGACGGCGTGGTGGCTGTCGGCGGGGATGGCGCCGAATCCCGGCTTCTCCCCGGGTTTGCACTCGGCGTGTACAAAGACCGCATCGTGGCCTGCACCGCAGTTGGCGCGCGGCTCTACCAGATCGGGCTCGACGGCACGCCGATCTGGCAACTGCGTCTGTCGATGGAGACCGGGGTGGGCGAGGAGCGTACCCCGTACTGGCCCGTCTTTCGATATGCCGAACCCACGGGCCTGGTGGTCTACCGCGATGACATGAACGGGGCCATGCGGATCATCGATCGCGACGGGAAGCTGGCCGCGCAGTGGGAGGGCGATCCTTATGAGGATCCGGAGGATACGGCTGCGGGGATGCGGCGGGGATTCCACGCCTTTGCGATCAACCCGGAGGGGAACCTGCTCGCACAGATCGAATCGACCCGCTATCGCTCAGGGGGAGGTCTGGGACACGCCTACGACTCCTATCTGGTCGTGCGCGACATGACCGGGAAGAAGCTCGCCGAGTGGCCGAAAAGCATCGCCAACGAGATGGGCGGCGTCACGGTGGGTGTCCGGTGGCCGGTGGGCGAGGGGCCCGTCCTGACCCTCGCGGGCGAGAGCATTCGATTCGATGCCGGGCTCACGCGCATCATCGGGCGGACACCCCCGCCAGCCTCCGGAGTCTTCGCGTTTGGCGAGCACGGCGCGTTGCAGCGCCTCGACGCGCGCACCCTGATCTGGGTCGACCGCGACGGCCGCCGGATTGCGATGTTGGATCCGTTTGAGGTGACGCCCACCGTGGCCGAGCTCAGTCCCGACGGGTCGACGTTCTTCTTCCTGGACGAGTACGGGCAGGCTTCGTTCATCGACGCCCCGACCGGCAAGCGGCGGTGTGCGTTCACCGTTCCGGAATTGGGCTCCGTCGCGCGGTTCACACCCGACAGCGCCCGGTTGCTCATCGGCGGTTTCCGCGGGACGGTGCAGGCCTACGACCGCGACGGCACACCGCTGTGGCGGCGGAGCCTGGCGGACCATAACCGGACGCTGCGCGATCTGCAGCCGCTGGACCGGGTTGTGGGCTTCCCGATGACGCGGCCCGCGCCGTCGGCTGCCTTCATCGACCACACCGATCAACAGTGGCCGTCGCTGGAGGACGCGCCGGGGCAGATCGACGCCCTCGTGAGCCTCGATCCTGACCGGCTGGCCAACGGCGATGCGGAGGGCGATGGCGGATGGGTTGCGGAGGAGGGCGTGGCCTACACGGAGGGCGGATTCAACAGCGCGCGCAGCCTCATCGTCGGGACGAACCTCGTCACACAGGAGGTGTCGAACTACATCGGAGATCACTTCACCTGGATACTCGAATTCCGCTACCGGCGGGCGTCGGACAGCGGTGCCGCGCGCCTGACCGCCGGCCTGCTGGCGCGGAGCCGCGAGGCGGCACGTGATCCGCTGGTCGTGGTGCGTCACTTCGATGCCGGCGCGGAGTGGCGGTTCGCCCGGATCGTGGCCAAGAGCGGCGCGGCGGCGGCCTCCCTGAGCGCCGGGTTCCGCAGCGCCGATGGCCTGACGCGGGTTGACGCCGTGAGCCTGCGCCGCATCCGGTTCCCGAGCGTCAACCACATGCTCTACGGGCCGGTGCACGATGTGACGCCGCGGATCCTGACGACGCCGCGGTTCATGGAGACCTACGACCCGGTCGGACGCCTGCGGGAGGAGATACCCAATCGCATCATCGTCGAGAACCTCCATACGATCTCGCAGAACCTGCTGGAATCGGCCTTCCTGCAAAACGCCCGGCTGAACGACGTCGGCAGCGATTGGTACATCTACCCGATGGGGGACAAGGCCGACATCGGACTCGGCTTGCGTGAACCCCGGTGGATCTCGATGGTCGGCGTCTATTTCAACGCCTACGACGAGGCCAACATCACGCCCCATTACGACATCCTGGTGACCGATCTCAACGCGGGGCAGACCCGCCTGGTCGCGTCCGTTCGCAACAACCGGAGGCTCTTCAATCTCACCGCGTTCAAGCCGGTGCTGACCGACGCGGTGACCGTGCGGGTGGTCAACGCGCTGACGCGCCAAAGGACCCTGACCGAGATCGAGGTCTACGGCCCGCTCTCGGGGCGGGAGGGCGACGCCGGCTTTGTCGATCCGGACGGGCAGAACGCCTGCATGGGAGACTTCACGCGGGTCGACAAGCGGCGGTTGGAATTGGGCGGGGACTATGAGGCACAGCGCGGCACGCCGGTGCAGGGCGTGGGCGGGACGGACAAGCTCCCGATCTGGAACTATCCGGTGACCCAGCCCCTGGTCGGCGAAGGGCGGATGCATGTGGGACGGGCGCTGGGATATGCGCAGAGTCACGCGGTGACGCCCGGGGCCGTGCGCACGGGCATCGGCCGGGTCAACGGATTCGGGTTCGGCAATCCGGGCGCCCTCTACGGCGGGCTGTGGCTGTTGCCCGGCAACGACGGTTCGCTATACGGGGTCGACCTGGCGTCGAGCCGGACGCTGTGGAGCGTGCCGCTCGGCGAGCGCCTGAGGAGCGGCCCGGTGGCGGT
>CAZOJL010000045.1:15837-22079 GCA_964580075.1 uncultured Akkermansia sp.
GGCCGGCTCGTGGCCCTGAACCGCGCCGACGGCGCGATTCGCTGGAGCGTCGGGATCGGCACCCGTTTCAACCACGAACCGCTGCCGGTGATTCTGACCGGCCAGGAACCCGGAATGATCAACGGCCCCGCGCTTCTTGTGGTCAACAACGGCGTCCTGACGGTCGTCGACACGGCCGACGGGACGGTGCGGCCGTGGACGGTGCGCGTGCACGACCGGGGAAAGGTGGAAGCCAAAGAAGTGTCGGTGGGGGACCTGCCGGTATCCCTCTCGTATTATCGCGGTCACCTCTACTGGGTCAGCCGTGTCGAGCAGCCTGCGCTGCAGTTTGGCGGCCCCCTCCACCGGTATGACACGGGCAGCGCCTTCCGCCTGGTTCCGGCGCCACAGGAGCATCCATGAAACAATCTGGTTCCTTCAGCACGAAATCGCGGGTGCGCCTGCTGCCGGGTGTGCGCCTGCTGGCGTGTGTGTGCGCCCTCTGGACTTCGGCCGTCGTGGGTGCGCCTGCTGCCGTGTTGCCCCCCCCGGTGGAGTTGCGTGTCGAATGGGCGGGTCAGGTCCCGCGTTTCCACGTGACACTCCGGGCGGCACAGGTTCCCGAAGCGATGCGCGAACTGACGGTGCCGCTGTCGCTGACGGACGTCGCCGACAGGCAGATCTGGAGTGGCAACGTGAAGGTGACCGTGGATGACGCCGGAATCGGCAGCGGTCAGATTGACGCACGGCTTCCCGACAAACCGGCTCCCCCCTACCGGGTCAGCCTGCGGGTCAATGATCCCGCCTGGGGGATCGACGTGTCGGAGCAGATTGCGTTTGCGTCGCCCCGTGAGGTGTTGCGGTATCACGGCTTGCGGACCATCGGGAGTTATCCCGACGCCCGTGTGGAACTGGTGATGGCGTTGAGCCAATCGGATCAATTCATGAAGGCGGACGTGACCGTGCGTGACCGTGAACGGAACCAGATCCTCCGCAAGACCGAGCGCTATCCTCCGACGGCGGGCACGCTGCCGGAGCGCATCGACATCACGCCTCCGTCCCGTGCCGTTGGCCCCTTCACCGTCGAGTATCAGGTGGCCAACGAGACCGAAAGCGTCACCACCCGTTTCGAGCAGCGCTTCGCCTATGCCAATACGGTGTTGCCCCTGACCAGTATGCAATCGGACCGGTTGATCGATTGGTACCGGTCGGACGATCTGACGCCGGATAGTTTTGGCAAGGGTGGCAACTACACATCGACCCCCTTCAACAGCAAGGCCCGCATTGAGCCGGCCGTGTTTGACGATGCGGTTTTCCATTCCGGTGGACGGTCGTTGCGGCTGGCATACCGTCCGGGGGGGGCGACGCACATCTACAGCAATCTGGAACTGCCGGGGTTTCCGATTCGCGCGACTCTCTGGGTCAAGGGAAACAACTCTGACGACCGCCTCATCGTCACCCTCCGTGACCGCTGCGAGCTTTCGCGCGCGCCGTGGGAACGCCGCGTGAATAAAGACCGGCCCGTGGTGTGCACGCTCAATTTCGAGGGCTGGAGAAAGTTTGAAGTGGCGGTTTTGGGGCAGGGGTTGCAGGGGGAGTCGCGGCATGAGGTCAAGGACGCGCTCGTGACGCCGATCTATCTCTTCGCTTTTTCGGTCGAAGCGGGTGCCTCGAAAGCGGGCGAGACCGGCGAACGGGTGGTGTGGATTGACGATCTCGCCTTGGAGACCCAGGTTCACGTGAGTGATCGGGTCTCCCTCGAACTGCGCGGGGATACGCCCGACGCCCGGTTGCACCCCGACGGCAAGATCGTTGTCGCAATTGGGAACGGCAGCCCCGCCAAGCTGACGGATGGCCGGCTGCAGATCACGGCGCGTGACCGGATCGGAAATGACGTGTTTGAAGCCTCAGAGGCGGTGGAGGCGGACGCTCTCGCATTCGCGTTTATCGAGATTCCGATGACCCGCCTCGCCGCCGCCCAGCCGGACGGTCCGGTCGTCGTGGATGTCACGTTCACGGCGCCGTCCGCAGGATTGCGGGCACACCGCTCATGGGTACTCAAGGCGTCAAAACATGCCGGGATCATCTGGGATTTTGAGGATCGGCAGCGCTACAACGGCCGCGCCGCCGGAATGGATCCCAAGAGCCGTCAGCCGCTCCCCTCGGCCGGCGGGGTGTCCGTGGTCGGCGGCGCCGAGGGATCCGGACACGCGCTCGCGATCACCGTGCCGACGAACGACCTGAACGAGGTGATTCTGCATCCGGCGCTGCCCGGCATTCCGACACGCATTGAGATGAGGGTCAGGGGCGGTCCGGTTCCCGTGCTGTTGCGGCCGCAGTTCTTTGACGCCGGCCGGATCGGCGTGCACGACATGGTCTTCAACAGGCTGCTGACGCCTGAGATTCGGGTCGATTGGCAGGAGTGGCGCCGCGTGTCATTCAACGCCCCCGCGATTCCGGAGGGGTACAACGATCCCGACAAGCAGTTCATTTTCGAAGCAACTTACCCGTTGAACCTCGTCCTCTCCGCGCGTGTGTCCGGGAGCGCCCCTGGGGAAATCTGGGTCGATCGAATCACCGTGCAGACGCATCTTGACGAGGCCGATGCCGTGACCGCGTTTCCGGTTTACGCCGATGAGCACGAGATCATTCATCCGGGCGACCCGCTGACGCTGGGGATCGAGAATTTCAATCGCGGCGTATTCAAACAGACGGTTGAGATTCGGCTGTCGGATATTCATGGCCAGCCGGTGTTGACGCGGTCGCGCGTCTATGAAATCCCGCCCGGGCAGGTGCTCTACGACACGCTCATGCCGAGTTTGGCGCGGGGCGTGTACGACCTGGACGTGACGGCTGCCGGGGTGAAGCCCTTGCGGGAGCGGGTGATGGCTGTGGATTTCACCGAGTATTTCGGTGACACGCCCGACACGATGCTTCAGGATGTGTCGGCGCTTGAGCGGAATATCGGCATGGGCGTGCGTCGGATTTATCTCGATTGGGACAATCTCGAACTCGCGCCCGGCATGTTCCATTTCACGTGGTTTGACAACGAAATTAAGAAGGCCTCGGAAGACGGTCGTTATCGCGTCGTGCCGATCCTGGGGTTCTCGGCCGATTGGGCCGGACCCGAGAAGTGGGCGGCGGTGCAGCAAAAGGCATACGAGCGCTTTATCGGCAACCACCTGCAAGTGCCGGTGCGGTTGACCGATTGGAGTCTCTACGTGCGCGAGGCTGTGCGGGCCTACGCCGGGAAGGTCTCGGCATGGGAATTCTGGGAAAATCCTGACGATCGCAGTTCGCCCCGTTATATTGCGCCGGCTCGCTACAGCAACATGCTCGACATCGTGCGGATGTGGGTGGATTTGTATGATCAGGAGACACCGGTGATCGCGGGGGGATTCTCCTATGACAACATGTACGATTATCTCCGCGCCATTCCCCAGCCGTATGCCCTCCCGTTTGACCGCATCGGCGTGCAATTTAACATTGGCGAGCTGTCTCCGGAGGGGGCCGACATGGAGGGGCTGTTTGACGACCTCGACGCCGTGCTGAAGCTGCGCGAGACCGGCCGCGGGCTGGATGTGCCGCAAATCGACTGGGCGGTCGGAGAGCGGGTGACGCCGTTGCAGCAGGCCGCCTATCACTCCCGGGTCGCGCTGATCATGAACCGGCGCCTCCGGGAGTCCTATCGCCTCAAGCTCGTGAACGACGGCGAAACCTTCGCGGGATACGGGATCTTCTACCGCCGTTCATATGGCAACACACCGAACGTCCAGGGACTTCGCCCGCACTACGTTCCCAAGCCGGCCTATTTCACCCTTGCCACGACGCGCCGGATCCTCGAGCAGAACCGGTTCGTCAATGCCATCCGGATTCCCGATCGCGACGCCGTGGCCAACTACGCCTACCTGTATGAAAGCGCGGGCGGCGGCTGGATGGCGGCGGTGTGGCGCGCGCGGGGCGGATCGCGGGCCTACCGCGTGCCGGCGGGGTGGGCCGGCGCGGTCGTCAGGGATGCGTTTGGAACCGAGACGGCGCTTCAGGAGACCCTGCGCCTCGGCCCTGTTCCGCTGTTCGTGACGTTCCCGGCAGACAGCACGAGGGGACAGATTCAGCACGACCTGAGGATGCTCGATCCGGTCGACGGCCGGGACCGGCGCATCCTCGCGCTCATGACTGCCGACCCTGATTCGGCCGATCGCGCCGCGTACCGCGCGACCGGCGCATCGGAATCCGTTGTCCGCCGGGACCGCCGGATCATCGGCGGCGAACCGGTCGAGTATGCCTTCCGAACCGGTCTTTCCGAGGAATCCTTCGCCTTCACCGCAGACCAGCCCGGGGCGTTCCGCCTGACACGCATCTGGCTCTGCGAAACGGGTCAGGCCGGTTTCAAGATGACCGTTTCCCTGAATGACGGCCCCGAAAACCCCTGGGATTTGACGCTTTCAGAAACAGGGGAAACCCTGAAGCAGTACGGCGTTCGCGAGTCGTCCTTGTTCCTGCCCGAGGTCCGGTCGGGCGTCAACCGGATTACCATCCGCCATCTCGATCCCGGCGCCACCGCAAGTTGGACGGTCTCGCCGCTCCCGGACGGACCGATTGACCTCGCGTATTGGGATCCGCTCAACGCCGCGCAGGCGAAGGGGTTTCCGCTGCAGGCGTACAGTGCCCGGGGGACCCCGCTGCGCATCGGCGAGCGGACGTTTGAAACCGGCATCGGCACACTGGCCCCCTCCTACCTGGAGTTCCCGCTGCAGCAGCGGTTCGAGCGGTTTGAAGTGACCGTCGGGATTGACGCCGTGGGCCGAGGACGCGGCAACGTGGTCTTCAGTATCTTTGGCGACGGCCAACTTCTGGCCACCTCAGGCCCCATGACCGGCTTCATGCCCCCCCAGACGTTGAAGGTCGAGACGATGGGATCGGTTTCACGTCTCGCCTTGCGTGCCATTAATGAAAAAGGTGAGGATTCGGAGGGTTTCGCCGACTGGGTCGACGCCAGGCTCTACCCAAAGGCGCGCTCTCCGAAGGCGATTGAATAAGGAGACTTCATGAAAACCAGCAGAGTCACCAGATGCGGGCTCGGGATCGGACAGGTGTTCGGGCTCTGCCTGCTGTTTTCACGGCCGGCGGCGGCGGGTGCGGATTGGCTGGCGGAAGGCTCCGCATCGCCGATCCGCATTTTTGACGGCACGGCGGATCAACAGGCGAAGGACGACGATGTGGACATCCGCAGCAAAGTCACCCTTCGCCGGATCAGTCCGCAAGGATACTCCGATTGGAACAACGACCCCACCGCACTCCCGTATTTCTTCTACCAACTGGACCGGCGATTGCAGAACGAGTTCCCACTTTACGTCGATAACAGCGGCATTAAACTGATTGGCGACGAAATCTTCGACTATCCGATTATCTATTTCACGAGCCACTACGCCTTTACCTTCACCGACGAGGAGGTCGAGAATCTGCAACGCTATCTCGCGATGGGCGGCACCCTCTGGTTGGACGACTGCACCGGTTCGGGCCCCTTCATGGATTCGGTGCCGGTCCATGTCCAGCGGATCGCGCCGGGATCCGAGACCCATCTGATGCTCCAGTCTGACCCGCGCTTCAGCGATATCTTCAAGCTGATTTACTCCCTGAGCGGGTATCCTGAAAAGCGGGAAGATTTTCGCAAGCCGTTTCAGGCGACGTTGATCAACGGACGCCCCGCGATCATCTTCACCCCCAATGACTACGGGTGCGACTGGGAGGTGGCAAGTCCGCCGACGGCGATGAACCCGTTGGGAAATCCGGCGCATGATGCGCCGAGCGCCAAAGTGCAATCCTGGCGTGAAGAAGTGTATCAGATCTGCATCAACTGGCTTTTTTATACGTTGACGCATTGAGCCCATGGAGGCGCTTGCAAAACCTCCGGTTTTGGGTATCCCCTCTCTGTCCCCAATCTCCCGCCGCAGGCCACCGTCCCGGCGGCAGCGTCTTGGAATGCGGCGGCAAGCGGTATTCCGCGCGACGCCGCTTTTTCCGCGTCCGGGTCTCCTGAAAGCGGTGTCGCGCTTCGCTTGCCACCGCACTCCAAAATGGCTTGCGCCTCGTCCCTCCGCATCAGTCCGGCGGCCGCGCCGCAGCCCAATGGGTAAAGCAATCGGTGATGACGCAAAACGACGGTTGGCGAGAGGAGATAGCAAGGAGCGACCGAAGGAAATCGTGATCCGCTCTCGTCGCCCGCTCTCGTCCACCGAAAAGAGGAAGAGTCGATTTACGAT
>CAZOJL010000046.1:0-21839 GCA_964580075.1 uncultured Akkermansia sp.
TGCTCCGTGCGCTGGTTGTCGAGATTCTTGCTCTCGACCTTTTTTGGCCATTCCGCCAACAGCGTCTCCGACGCCTTCCCGTCATAAACGAACGAAAACGGCGGCTTCGCCTTCGCATCCGTCAGATGTTCTTGCACCCCTTGATCCATCATCTTCATCTCCTCGTTCTTTGGCGACTCAGCCGCCGCCGCTTTCTCGGCTCCTGTGGCCCCGTTGGCCGCGACCGACATCAGTCCCGCGAGAACCACGCCCGCCATTCGTGACACTCCGTGTTTACCGCTCTGTGTGTGTGTCATAATGTCTGCTCACCATTCACTGTTTACTCTTCACCACTCGCGTATTCGTTCTGACATAACACTTGGATTGGCTTTTCCACCTGCATATCGGCCAGCAGACATGCCAACATTCCATCCTGGGTCAATTGCCCGATGACCACCCGATCCGCAGCATGAAGCACATACTGGTTACACCACGCCGCACGCCGCGCGGAGAAGGCAGTCACGGCGGCGTCAAACGGCGTAATTACCAGAAGTCGTCCGGCATCACCACAAACGCATCGGCATCCACACCGGGATAATGCGCCGGCATTTCGGTCCATACATCCCGCACCATCCGCCCGGCATCGGTCAACGCCATCCGCCCGTTGACCACGGTGCCGAACATTGGCCGGCGTCCCTGCACGCAGATCGTCACAAAATACCACCCCGGTTGCGCGTAATCATACCCGCGCAACCGGATTGAACGACGATGGTGGATGGCTGGATTGTAAATCATTGTTTCCTATAAAACACCAGCCGGCTCTCCGGCGCACGCTCCAGTGTCACACGCACGCCGCGTTCGCAGAGCTCCTTGCTGCTCTGCTTCCACGTCTTGCCCGTGTCGACATCCTGCAACTCGTATTCCGCGGCTGGATCGAGCCCCTGCAGCCGGAAATCGGCACTGATGAACGGTGCGTCCTTGCGCCGGAAGGCCAGCACCAGCCCCTCGCCGAGATCCGGCCGGTGCATCTGGAACGCCGCCCAGACATCATAGTCCGGCGAATTGGCAACCAGCGGATAGTAGTCGCCATAGAAGAGCGGCCGGGCGCGAACGAAATCGGCCAGCATGCGCCGGTGCCAATCCCACGGATACTGCTCCTCGATCGGGAAGCTCTCGTACGGGAAGATCCCGAACGAAATGGCCGCGCTCAGGCTGCTGCGGAAGTTATAGGTGTCGCCCGCGCGCCGACAACCCGCCAGCACGCCCGTACCGCTCAGCGGCACCCAGTACGAAAGCCCCATGGTGTGGGTCTGGCCCGGTGTGCCGTCATTGATCCAGCCGCACTGCCAGTCGCTGCGCCAGAGCGGGATGCTGCGACTGATCGTTTCCAAGTCGATGCGCCGTCCGCCGCTGGCACAGTTGTCAATGACCAGCCCGGGCTGACGCCGAAGCAGTTCATCCCAGAAGTCATAGAGCCCCTCGACGTGGCGGATCTCCGTCATCCCCTGGCGATCCGGCGCATCTGCGGCGCGCCAGTACGGCAGCGGATCAAAGTTGAAGTCCTGCCGATAGAGCTGCACGCCCTGCTCCGCCATGAACTCCGAGAGGGTATCGGTCAGCCATCGCCGCGCTTCTGGCAACCCGAGATTGAACAACATGTTGTGCCCCGGCTTGCGTTCGCCCAGGAACCAGTCCGGATGCTCGACCGTCAGCGGCGTGCCATTAACGGCGCGCTCGGGTTCGAACCAGAGCAGGAACTTCATGCCCGCGGCCTTGGCTGCGTCGCTGATTGGACGCAGTCCGTTCGGGTGCGCGGCCGGGTTGATACTCCAGTTACCCACGTGCTTGGCCCAATCACCGGTAAACTCGTCGGGCGAATAACTGTCCGACGGCCCGCTCCAGCCGATGCCGATGATGACCCCATTCCTGCCGGTCTGCAGGTTAAAGAACGGCAGCCAGGCATTGGACGACCGTCCGCCGCCCGCCGCCATGGCAATCGTCTCGCCGGTGGCCAGCGGGTCGATTCGGTACTGGAAGTCACTCGATCTGCACAGGGAACCGTAAGAGCGGCGAAGCAGCGACTGATCGTCCGGCACCCATTCCATGTCCAGCGGCCGGATGTTCTCGATCAGCGGGGTGTCCTGCTTGCCGGTGTTGCGGAAGCGCATCACCCATTCGACGGCTGGGAAATGGGCGAAGGTTTGCATTTCCAGGACGCACTCGAGTCCCGTCTCCGGATCGCGCCAGGTAATCTCCCGGGTCGTAACGTCCGCCTGGCTCTGGATCGTCCGCGTCGTCTTCTTCCATCCGGGAATCAGTTCCGCGGCGGGCCGTCCGCCATACTGGAGCGAAAACGGCAACAGGTCGTCGGCCAGTGTTTCCGTGGAAAAGGCGCCTCCCCCGGTCAGGCGTACCGTCGTGCCGTCGGCCAACTCCACCTCGGCTTCCGCCCAGTCCGCGTGGGCATATGCGCCATCTCCTTTCACTTCATTCTCTGCTTATTGTTCCGAACACATCCGCCGCCGCCTCATTCCATTCACGGACCTTCGCCAAATCCTGCTCGACGGACCGCACGATCTGGAACCCGTCGGCGCGGACGGCATATTTCACGCGGCCATCACACGCAGCCTTGATGGATTCCAACTTTCGCCTCATTTCCGCGGGTGTACGGTCGTACACATCGCCCGTCGCATTGACGCAGATGTCCAGCGCAATCCCCGTGCCCGCGAACACCTCCGCCGCCAGCGCCACGTTCGACCACGGGCCAATGTGCATCATCTCAAGATTCGGAATGGTTCGCACCGACTCGTAAAACTCGTCGGTCACCCCGCAACTGTGCCAGTAATGAACCCGGCCATGCAGCGCCGCCAGCTCACGCTCGTACGGCAGGACGAATTCCTCGTAAAGCTGCCGCGACATCATGGGCCTGCCAACCTCGTCGTTGAACAACTTCGCCGGCGCGATCGGCTCGCCAATAAACTGCGCACGCAGTTGCGCGTGCCGCTTCAAGCCATCGGTAATACGCCGCATCAGCGCGTGCACAAACGGCGGGTCATCCAGCATGTCCATCAGCAGGTTGGTGGTCTCGCGCAACTGCGTGGCCACAGAGTACGGGCCGCGGATCACCGTCGGATACCTGACGGTAATACCTGATCCGGCCGTCAACTCCAGCATCCGCTGATAGAAGGCATGCGCCCGTGGGCCCAAGCCGTGCGCATCCAGCTCAATGGTCTGCATCTTGCCCAGATCCCGCCGCTCTGCAATCAGCGGCTTCTTCATATTCACCCAGGGCGCCTGGCCGGCCGGAAACTCAATTTGTGCGCCAAACAGGCTGGCCGAATAACATGCGCCGAACGACACGAACGCGCTCTTCTCAAAAAACCGGTTGCACTGCAAATTTGCATGCTCCCACAGATGATAACGCATCTGTTCGTGCAGTTGTGCCTCGGCCCGGCCGTAGTAGTCCGCCGTGTCGATCCCCAGCACCGTCGCATACCCGGCGATGTCGAGCGCCAGTGTGAAGGCACCGGTCGGCATCGCGGAAATCCCGCGCCACCGCTCGATCAGCCACGGATCGTCCGCGTTTGACCAGAAACGACGGTTGCTCTCGTTCTCCGGCGACTCGCACAGCGCCACGTACCGCTTCAGCACGTCCGCCATCTGATCACTCATGTCGTGTTGCATACGCACTCTCTTTCGCTTCATTGAACCGCGCAGACCATCTTCGCCGCCTTGTGAAGCACGGTGATGCGAGCGGAGGCGCCATGCCGAAAGAGCGCGTGCGCCAGCGCCGCGGCCGGGTCCGCCGCATATTCAAAACCCAGGGCCGTGGTCTCCGCGGCCGACACCCCTTTTGTCACCAGGATTACGTTCGCCCGCTCGAGCATGCGCGCCGCCAGCCAGATGACAATACCCGAAATCGGGCAGAGCTGCCCCGTATCCACCAGCCTCCGAACGTGCTCCGGCGCGTGCCGGAAGCCAACTTCCACGACTTCCGGATGCGGGGCACATACTCCTTCCAAGCAGGGCGTCACGAGAATGAGGGTCCCGCCGGGACGAACCGCGCCACTGGCTGCGTTCAAGCCCTTGACCGCCTGCCAGAAATCGCGATCGGATGGATACGCGTCGGCGACAACGATATCGGTCAACTCAGACAGGTTGATCGTGCAAGCGGATCGCGCAAAGTCGCACGCCGCCCGATGGGCCACAATGGGGTCGCCGGCGAAGACCCCGGCGAGGGTGTTATCGTTCCAGGGCACTTCGTTGATGATGAACTTCAGACCCGCTTTGAGACCCACCTCGTCGATGACCCGGCGGACGGGATTGTCCCGCACGGCGAACAGGTGCCCATCCTCAGCCGTGCTGCCCAGCCAGTGCATCCGCCCGATCGTGCCCGGATCCGCACAGCCGGGGTTGATGATCTTGCACCCGCCGCCGAAACCGGCGATCAGGTGCGGAATGGTCTGGCCCACACCGATCACGAAATCCGATTGCAGCAGATCGCGGTGTATGCGAATGGGGAAATCGCCGGATGTGCCAACGGCCACATACTCATCGGTGTTGTGCCAATTCGGCTGAATGAACCGGTGGCGGGCGACGAGTCCGGGCGTGTACTTCTGCTCCATCTCGGCACGGGTCATCGCACGATGTGTCCCAAGGGCCACAAACACCTGGATGTCAGAAGCGGCCAGCCCGGCAGCCGACAATTCGGCCATCACCGCCGGCAACATCCATTCCGTCCGGGTGGTGCGGGTGTTGTCGTCTACGACGATCAACACCCGCATCCCGGGCCGAACCCGATCCTTGAGACGCGGCGATCCCATGGGACTCGCCAGTGCTTCGGCGACGAGCCGTTTGGCATCAAGCCGGGGACCGTCGGCGCGGATGGAATAGACCCCGACCAATTGCCGGTCGGGTATTTCCATCGGATCGAAGTCGGCGTAGGGAAACTGGTACTTCATGCACGTAGTCTCGCGGAACAGGAGATCACGCCCCCACGCCATTCACGACATTTGGCAGTTTCTCGCCGCGCAGCGCCATGGCCGCGATCTTGGCGACATCGATGCGCAGTCGCTTTACCGACTGCGGTGTGGCCGAGGCATCGTGCGGCGTAATCACGACGTTCGACAGCTTCAGCAGCGGGTTGTCGGGGTTGATCGGCTCCGGATCGGTCACGTCCATGGCCGCCGCGGACAACTGTCCGCTTTGCAGCCCCGCCACCATCGCGGGGGTATCCACCAGCGTACCGCGCGAGGCGTTGACCAGGATCGCGCCCTTCTTCATCTTCGCGATGCTCTGCGTGTTGATCATGTACTTCGTCTTCTCCGTGCTCGGGCAGTGCAGGCTGACCAGATCGCTCTGGGCCAGCACCTCGTCCAGCGTCGCGGCGACACAACCGGCCTCCTCCACCACAGCGGCAGATACCCCCGGATCGAACACCAGGATGCGACACTTGAACGGCTTGAGGCGCGCGGCCACCTCCCTGGCGATCCGCCCAAACGCGACCAGCCCGACCGTCATATCCTTGAGCCCGTGCAGCGCCGCCAGCGGCACCGGCAGCTTCCACTGCCCCGACTTGATCACGTTGTCGCAGGGCACGATCTGGCGCGTTGCCGCCAGGATCAAGGCCAGCGTGTGATCCGCCACCTCATCAATGCAATAGTCTGGAACATTGCAAACCGGAATCTTCTTCGCCGCCGCAGCTTTCAGATCCACGTTATCCACGCCGATCCCGTAGCGGACAATCACGCGCGCTTTTTGCATGGCGTTGATGATGTCGGCCGTGATGGGCGCGAACTGCACGATGACCGCATCCGCGTCCTTCACCAGCGCAGCCAGCGCCACCGGGTCTTTGCCCGATTTCTGAGCCTCCAACGCATAGCCCTGCGGCTCCAGCACCTCCTTCTCGATGTCAATCTGGTCAAACGAATAGTCCGTGATCACAACTTTCTTCATCTGTGTCTCTCCTTCTTCTGTGTTGGGCTCACCACGGAAAATCCGTGGCGGCACTAACCGTTCCGTCGTTATTCAACGACCGTTACATATCACACTGCCTGCTTCGCTCCCTGTCGACAACATATCGCTCACGCCACATGCGGCCTGAGCACAGGCACGCCGTACGGACCGTCACAAAGAACGGCAACCTGCGTCCCCGCCACCGAAAGAAACGTGTCTACTGCGCGTTGCACCATGGCCTGGGCCAGCTCACGCCCGCCCAGACCGGTGATCCCCGCACCGCCATCCTGTCCTGGAATCTGCCTGCGAACGAACAACTCCCCGGTAAGGGCCGGTGCACAATAGACCAGATGCCCGGACGGCCCCAGTTTTCCCATCGCCCGCGCCCACATCTGCACTTCCCACTGTTCGGGTATGAATTGCCACGACGATTCCTTGATCCGCCGGTTGAATCCATCAGGACCGAGTTCCCTGAGAAGAGGCAGAACGCGGCAATAATCCGGTCCGCCGACCGGGTCCACGTCCGTATGATGCGCCACCAGCACGATCGCGCCACCCGGCCGGACTGCCTTCGACGCCTCGACCGCCGCTTTGGCGGCCTGATAGTGGTTGATCCCTACAAAGCCCGCGTGAGTCACCACCAGGTCGTACTCATGCGGTATCGAAATGCCCGCCGCCGCCACAAGATGATCCACGGCCTTGCGATGCGCCTGTCGAAGATCGCCGGCATACACACCCGTGACCTGGCGGTCACCGTTCAACGTGACGTTCACGATAAAATCGACACCCGCCATCTCAGCCACAGCCATCGCCTCGGCCTGGCAGGGGTTCCCTTCCATGATCAGACTCGTCGAGTCAGGATCGGCCATCAGCTCGGCGCCATGGAAAACATACGTGGCCTCCTCACCCACCAGCCCCGGACAAACAGATTTCGGGCCACCGCTGGCACCCGCCATGAAGTGCGGCTCCACAAGGCCCGTCAGGATCTTAATATCGGCATCGAGATACCGGGCATTGACGGACACCTCTGTGCCGCGCGGCGTACGTCCGAGGCTGCGCAACGCAGCACGATCCGTGCACACATGGTTTGTAACACAAATCTGCCCATCAAAAACACGATCCGGAAGCATGTGCCGAAGTTCGGTGTCCGTGAGCGGACGGTGTGTGCCCGTGGCCACAAGAATATCGATGCCCTGGACACCCTCCTGCTCCAGTACATCCAGCACGGGCTCGAGAATACCGGCTTCGCCCAGATACGGTACGGGCCGGGTGGTGTCGCTGACCACGATGACGGCCCTGCAGTCCGTCCGCTCACGCATGCGGGCTCGGACCCGCTCAGACAACGACGGGGTGCCCACGGGTACGGCCAACGCCTGGCGAATGGCTTGCGCCGGCGATGGAAGCGGCGCTTCCGGCTGCAGACGAAAAAGATCTGCGTGGTCGGGAAGCGTAATCTCCAGAGCCTCGGAACCCAGTTCGATCATGCACTGCATGCTGAGGCGTCCTCCCGGGAGAGACAAACCGTGCCCACGTTCAAAAGCCACTCCGGATCCAGAGCGGTCTTGCAGCGACGAATCTGTTCTACCGCTTCCGCACCGTGGCACCGCAGAAGATCGTTCCGTTTGCGTTTGCCCGTGCCGTGCTCACCGGAATAAACGCCGCCAAGATCCGCGCTCCGGGCCACAATGTCGTCATATGCCGCCACAGCCGCCTCCGTCTGTCCCGACAGCGGCAGCATCGCGAAATGGAGATGGCAATCACCGAGATGTCCAAAGGCCAGGTACTCGACCCCCTCCCTCGAAATGCGTTCGTGCGCAAATTGAAGAAATGCACGGAAGTGTTCCGGCGGTACCACGCAATCCGTGAGAACCGTGAACGTGCCGCGCTGCTGCACCGCCTCAACGAAGTTGGCTGCCGTGGAATGACGGGCCTCCGTCAAGAGCGCTCTCAGGGCGTCGGTGTCCAGCGACAGAATCTGATCGTCGTCGAGCTCCACGTTGGCCTCGGTCAGTATCTCGAGCCAGTCCCCGGCGGCTTCGTCCATCTCCCGGTCGAACAGCGGCTCCTGGATGTAGATGCCAACCGGGTCCACCCCTCGGAAAAACCGTTCCTCGTGCTTCATATACCGGCGGGCGTTGACGCCGAAATACTCGAACGCGGTCAGGCCGCCGAGATTGCCCTGAAAATGCGCGCGTGCCGCGTCGAAAAAGCGTAACGCCTCGTCCTCGCCGGGCAGAGAAAAGAAGAGGTCCAGATAGGCCTTCGGCCTGGGGGCGAGCCCCAGCGTACAGGCCGTGACAAGTCCAAACAGACCCTCGCTGCCGACGATGAGGTCCACGAGATCCATCGTGCCGTCAGGCGCGGAAAACGGGCCCCCGGCGTTCTTTACTGCCGGTCTCGGGTAGGTCGGCACAGGCCACGCCAAGTCCCCGTCGTCGCCCTGGAGCAGGAACCGGCCGGCCTGCGAAACGTATTGACCGCGCGCCGCGGCGATCACCCGGCCGTCCGGCAGGCATACACGCAGGGCTTTGACCCAGTACCGCATGGCACCCGTTTCGCCCGGGGTAAAACCGGAGGCGTTGCAGGCCAGGCAGCCGCCAACCGAGGCGTCCGTCCTGCTCGTCGGATCCACACGAAAAAAAAGCCGCCCGCCGGTCATGGCAACGACGCTGTTGCGCACGTCCTCGAGAATCATGCTCACCGGCGCGACCACGGTGCGGTCGGACTCGGAGACCTGCACCTCCGGCCCCGTAAGCGCCACCGTCGAGAGGACCACGCCCCCTTCGGGCGTGGCGCTGCCCGTGAGATTCGACCTCCCCCCCGAACAGGTCACCCGGATACCTGCCGCGCGGCAGGCGCGCATGAACACCGCCGTCTCCCGCTCATCCCTGGGCCTGGCCAGCGCTTCGGCAACACCCGGCAGGTAGCTGCTGTCCTGGGTAAACCCCGCCACAATGTCAGGGTCGAGAATCAGTTCACACCCGAAACGTTCCCGGAGAAACACCGCCAACGCCGACAGCACCTTCGTGCCGCGATGCGCGGCGCCGAATGCATCCAGCGCCCGGACTTCGGCAGCGTCCAGAATCGCCAGCGGATTGATCTTGTGGGTCGACATCTACTCGACTCCCTTCTTCCTGGACAGTTCGTAGGCAACGTCGATGATCATATCCTCCTGGCCGCCCACCACGCGTCGCCGGCCCAACTCGACCAGGATGTCGCGGGCGTCCAGATGAAACCGCTCGGCAGCCCGCGTCGTATGCAGCAGAAAGCTGGAATAGACTCCGGCGTACCCGAGCATCAGCGTCGCCTCCGCCTCCTGCGGGGAACGGTTCTTGTAGGGATCCACGAGCTTCGCCGCGTCGAGACACTTGAACAGGTCCACGCCCGTCTCGATACCCAGTCTAGCGAGCACGGCCACCAGCGTCTCGGTAGGAGCATTGCCGCCGCCGGCCCCCATGGCCCGCAGCGAGCCGTCGACCACATCGGCGCCCGCCTCGATCGCCGCCAGCGTATTGCCGATGGCCAGCCCCAGGTTGTTGTGACCGTGAAACCCCACTCGGCACTGCACCGCCGCCTTGATCGCGGCCACGCGCTGCCTCACTTCGGGCGGCAGCATGTAGCCGGAGGAGTCGACCACGTAGACGCAGTCGGCCCCGTACGTCTCCATGCGCTTCGCATTCTGCACCATGGACTCCACCGGCGTCATGTGGGCCATCATCAGGAAGCCCATCACCTCCATACCTCGCCGCTTTGCCAGACCCATGTGCTGCTCGGAAATGTCAGCCTCCGTGACATGCGTCGCGATACGGGCGACCCTCGCGCCCACGTCGGCGGCCATATCGAGGTCTTCCTTGGTGCCAACGCCCGGCAGCAGCAACACAGCCAGTTTTCCCCGCTTCAGCACCGCCCCAACCGCCTTCAGGTAGGCCTCATCCGAAGCGGCCGCCCGGCCATACTGTATGCAGGACCCGCCCAGACCATCTCCGTGCGAGACCTCAATCGTGCCGATTCCAGCGTCGTCCATCGCCGCCGCGATCACGGCCATCTGTTCCGGCGTATACCGATGCGCAACCGCATGCATGCCGTCCCGGAGGGTCGTGTCAACGATCCGTATGTGCTTAGACATGGTTCACGTCTTTCATGCCGTTCAGAATATGGCTCGCCAATCGTTCTGCGACACCGACTGCGGCAGCGGTGATGATGTCCAGGTTCCCCGAATACGCCGGGAGATAATCGGCGGCGCCCTCGACTTCCACCATGGTGGTGACCAGGCCATCCTTGATCAACGGCGGCACGCGCAGGCGATAGCCCGGGACGTAGGTCCGCACCGTCTCGACCATCCGATTCACCGATTCGCGAATCGCCGCTTCATCGAATGGCCCATCGATTTCGCAGTAGATCGTGTTGCGCATCATGATGGGCGGTTCCGCTGGGTTGAGGATGATCAGCGCCTTGCCCTGCGCGGCCCCGCCCACCGTCACCACACCCCGCGCCGTCGTCTTCGTGAACTCGTCAATGTTCTGCCGGGTTCCCGGCCCGGCGCTCTTCGAACTGATGGTGGCCACGATTTCAGCGTAGGCCACCGGCGCAACCCGCGACACGGCGGCCACGATGGGAATCGTCGCCTGCCCGCCGCAGGTCACCAGGTTGATATTGGGGCTGTCGACATGTTCACCCATGTTGACCGCCGGCACGACGTAGGGTCCGACGGCGGCCGGTGTGAGATCGATGGCGATCTTGCCGGCCGCTTTCAACAGCGGCGCATGTATCAGGTGGTACGTGGCGCCGGTGCAGTCGAAAACGATCCGGATATCATCCCGTGCCAGAATCGGATCAATACCCTTGACGGTCGTGGCGATCCCCAGCGAAGCCGCCCGGGCCAGCCCCTCGGACTCGGGAATGACCCCGGCCATCATCGCCAGTTCGAGATGCTGCCCACGCAGGACCTTGTACATCAGGTCCGTGCCGATATTGCCCGGCCCCAGAATCGCCACTTTCACACGTGAATCCACTGAGCCCTAACCTTCCGATGCAATCGGGTTCTTCAAAACGCCAACCCCTTCAACTTCCACCTCGAACACGTCGCCGGGTTTGAGAAATACTGGCGGCTTACGTGCAAACCCGACACCTGCCGGCGTCCCGGTCAGCAGCAACGTGCCCGGCAGCAACGTCATGCCGCGCGAAAGATAGCTGATCAGAAACGGAATGCTGAAGATCATCAGCGCCGTCGAGGCATCCTGCATGGTCTGCCCGTTCAGGCGCCCCTGGACGCGCACGTTGGCTGGATCGAAATCCGTTTCGAGCCACGGCCCAATCGGGCAAAAGGTCTCGAATGACTTGGCCCGCACCCACTGCCCATCGTTGCGCTGGCAGTCCCGGGCGCTCACGTCGTGGGCACAGGTATAGCCGAGCACATAGTCCAGCGCCTCGCTCTCCGATACATGCCGCGCGGTCTTGCCGATCATCAGGGCGAGCTCAGCCTCGTAATCAACCTCCGTAGGCGCAATCTTCGGAATCAGCACCGGCTCGTTCGGACCGATCACCGACGTGGTTGTCTTCATGAACAGGATCGGCGCCTTGGGTAGATTGGCCCCGCCCTCCTCGACGTGCGCCTTGTAGTTCTGCCCGATGCAGAGCACATTCACCGGCTCGATTGGCGCCAGAAGTTTCGCACCTGCCAGAGGCACGGAAGCGCCGGTGCGCTTCAGACCTGCAATCGGATTGCCTTCCGCAACCGCGATCTTGTCGCCCTCAATAATTCCGTACTGCGCCTTACCCGTCTTGTCACTGAATCTCGCGATCTTCATTCTGCCTCCCTTTTGTTACAAAAGCGCTTGCAAAACCCTTGGAAGCGCCGGCAATCAGGTTTCAGGATGTCAGGTTTCAGGCCAGAAACGCCTCCTGAACCCCCAACCCCTGAACCCTCCGCTTGCACAAACCGCAGGTTTTGCAAGCGCCTCTACTGAAAACTGTGGGCTCGGATAAACGCCCTTCCCCTCCGATTCGGTTCCCGCCAACAACCAGCGTCGCGCCCTTCCAAATCCCAGCCGAAACGTGGCTCATAATATCACACACCTGCGGCTCGCCGCAATCCGCCTGCAGGATCATTTCCGGGGCTATGCCAGGGCCAGGAGCTTCCGGATTTGTGGAGGGATTTCTCATTGACTCGCATCGCAGCCCTGTCGTCGGCCCTCGATGAAGCGGGTGGTTTAAGTGAAACCGTTTAAGAAGGCGAGTAAGGATGCGATTACGTGTAGGGCATCCCACACACTTACACTCAAACCCTATCTTAAACGGCACACTTACTCCACCTGCTTACTCGCTCCCTCATGGCTCTCGAACATGACCTCGCATTCATCAATAGAAAATCCCCCGCTCAACCCGGAAGCGCCCAGGGCCAATGCCCGCGTGCTTTGGCATCTGTGTCCGCGTGATCCTCACCAAACCGTATACCCGCCGTCAACCACCAGCGTACTGCCGGTCATGAAGGACGAGGCATCCGACGCCAGGAAGACAATGGCGCCCTTCAATTCGTCCATGCGGCCGTAGCGTTTCATCGGCGTGTTCTCGATGTTGCGCCTGAGCGCCTCCTGAATCGCCGCCGTGGCAGCGGTCTGATCGGTATGAATGTAGCCCGGCGCAATGGCATTGACCCGGATGTTCTGCGGCGCCCACTGCGCGGCCATGCTCTTGGCCAGGTTCGCGATGGCCGCTTTCGCCGCGCAGTAGGTGGCGTTGTACCGCGGCGCGATATTGCTAATCACACACGCGTTGATCGAGGCAATATGGATCATGCTGCCGCCAGCCATCATCCGCGCCGCCACCCGCTTGCTGAAGTAGAACACGCTGGAGAGGTTGATCTCCAGAATCTCGCGCCAAAGCTTGTCATCCAGATCGGCCAGGGCGCACCCTTCCGACGGCCGCGCGGCGTTGTTGACGAGAATGCGGATGGGACCCAGATTCTTCTCCACGTCCGCGATGAACCCGTCAATCTGGTCAGGTTTCGTCACATCCACCGTGCCAAACCATGCCTTCGCGCCCAGCGCCTCCAGCTCCTGCCGGGTGCGCTCTCCTTCCGCTTTCAACAGGTCGCAGATCGCCACATCCGCGCCGGCCTCGGCCAGCGCCAGCGCATGCTGGCGTCCCAACCCCCGTGCGCCGCCGGTGACAATCGCCACACGGCCGTTCAACCGGAATGTGTCCAGTACGCTCATCTTTCCGCTCCCGGCCAGACAGCCTCACCAAACACACCCTTCCAATCGGCCGTGAACCCGGTCAGACGTTGCTCGGTGTACGGATGATCGAACAGAAGTTTTATGAATTCGAACCGCATCGTGCAGATGTCCGTGCCCGCCTCCGCAAATTGCCCGAAGGCGCGCGGGAACCGGCCGCAGGCGAGAATTTGGGTCTTGAAGCCATAGTGGGTGTAGATCTTCTTTACAGGTCCGACCATCTCCACCTCCTGGTCCAGAACCTGATCAAGCGGCCCGTTGAAAAGCGCTACGATATCCGCACCCAGCTTGCCTGACAGGTAAGCCTGCGCGACCGAGGCGACCAGCGTGATGGCGATCTTGATGTCCGGCGATTCCTGTTTCAGATCCTGCAACGCGCGGAAACCGGCGGGACTCGGTGGAAGTTTAACCACTATCTTGTCCGAAAACCGCCGCAACCAGCGAGCCTGCGCCTTCAATGGCGCCACCTCGCGTGACCCGACTGCCTGACACAGCACAACCCCCGGCGATGCATCGACGACCTTGCGAAGCGTCGCCTGCATGTCCGGGCCGCCCTTCGCGATCAGCGTCGGATTGGTCGTGACGCCGTCAATAATTCCCCACTCGCACGCCTGCCGGATTTCGTCCGGACTCGAACTATCGATAAATAGTTGCATGTTCAACCTTCCTTTCCGTGATAACAACCGTGAAACAAGTCCCCCGCCAGCCCGCGCAACCGCGCCGCGACGCGCCGCGTATGGTCCCGTTGGAACGCCTCCGGCAGTTCATAGAACCGATCCCGATTCATAAACCGCCCCGCCTTGTCGCGCCGACCGACAAACGCGAAACTGTAGTGGTGAAAGACCTGGTGCAACGGCGAGGGCTTCCCCTCCCCGGCTTTGTCCGCCCGCAGACAGTCCGCCGCAAAAACCGACCCCGCCTCCGCCTCGCGCCGGGCATAGGCCCGCGCGTCGTCCCACCATTCGCGGAACAAGCGCGGATCGTGATCCGCCAACGTCGAGGCAAAGAGAATCTGCAACGACGGCGATATCTTGTAGTGGATCCGGCCGCCCGTGGCGCGACGGATCACCTGTCGAACCGGCCTCGAAAGATCATCCGCCGAATGCACATCCAGCATCATGCCAAACGCTTCGGAAACGGCCACCTGCTCGCGCATCCGTATTTCCAGTCCAGCCAACCCGTCCGGACAGCGGTAGTCGTGCCCCTTTTCCTGTCCGAAGTTTGGGGCGACATGTGTCACCGGCAACCCGCGCCGCCGGATCTCGCGGAGCACGAAGCACAGTTCCTCCGCCGTGGTCAGACAATCGAACGCCGCCACCTCCGGCGGATGCTCGTCGATCGTGAACTCCAAATCGAAGGCTTCGCCGTCCTTGAGCCGGCTGATGGTGTCACTCAGGTCCGTCAGCGCCGCAAGCGCGTCCCAATACTTGCCGATCAGCCGGCGGATGGTCCGATCATCGAGCGTGTATCGGCGGCGGCCGATGCGTAGCGGCTCACGATGGCAAGCCATGACCATCCGATGCTCACGGCTGTCGAAAAGCCGCCGCTCGCGTCCGCTGTAGTCGAGGATATCGGCCATATCGAGCGTATAGAACGTGTAATAGCGCGCCGCCTTCACCAGACGCTTGGCGCGCACGAGTCCGCTGACGCCCCGTTTGACCTGCAGATGGTCGGCATCCGCGCCGTAAAGCAGAGGCGCATCGCTTTGCAGCGCCGCCAGCACGCCGGAAACCCAGAGGCCCTCCCACGTGCTGCCCGTGTACCCCGTCTCGATCGTGCCGAACCCGCAGGCATAGTTGGTCGGCGCAGGCCTCCCCGCCAGCAGGTCGTCGAGAACGTTCAGCTCGCGAACGGAGTTCTGGATCGTATTGGCCGCAAAGTGTCCGAGCCGCATGGCCTCGAACATGCCGGGCCAGACCGAGGTGGTCATGCGGCAACCGATCCCGAGCCGCGGCGTGGCGCCCAGGGCGCGCGGCCGGTTGTGAGGACGCAAGACCCGGCAGTAGCGGTCCACGACCGCCGCATCCGTCGGATAGGCCGCCACGCGCAGACCGCCCTTCAGCGTCATCTCGCCCAGCGGCTGCCCCAGTGACGCGCCTCCATGCCCCAGTTCCACGAACACCTGCTGGCCGTCCGGCAGGCTCACGAGATCGAAGACCGCCGATCCGCGCCGGACACCGGCCCCCGGACTAACGGCATGGGTCGCCCAGCGCTCGCCGATGTCGCGGATCCCCCGCCACGCCGCCGCACGGTTCCAGGTCGCGGTGGCCAGCACTCCGGGGTTGCGAGCGGGATCAAGTTGCAGGTGTTGGAATTTCATCGTTCTGCTCATCGCCGAATTCTCCCGGTCACGTCGCCGTCTGCCAGGGCCTGCACTTCATCGATGCTCACCAGGTTGAAATCGCCGGGGATGGCGTGTTTCAGACAGCCCGCCGCAGCGGCAAACTCGATCATTTTCCGGCGCGACCGTCGCAGGAGCATACCATAGATGAGCCCGCCGGCAAAGGCATCTCCGCCGCCGATGCGATCCACCATCTGCATATCGTACATGCGGCTGGTATCGCAGCCCTTCGCCTCGCAGAGCAGGCCGCCGAAACGATTCGCGGAGGCGCTCGCCCCTTCGCGCAGGGTGTAGGCGACCGCTCGGAACCCGAACCGGCGGCGCAGCAACGCGGCGCTTTCCGCAGGCTGTGCGTCGATGCCGAACATGGCCCGAGCGTCGTGGTGCGTGCCGACAAAGACGTCCACGTATTCCATGAGCCCCTTCAGGACCCGCGCGGCTTCCTCGCGCTTCCACAACGTGTTGCGGTAGTTGCAATCGAAGCTCACCGTGACCTTCTTCCGCTTGGCCGCCCGCAGACCGTCCTTGAGCGCGGCCAGAACCTTCGGGCCCAGCGCCGGTGCCGTGCCCGTAAAGTGGAACCAGTCCTTGCCGCGCAGGATGGCATCCCAGTCCAGTTCCCCGCGCCGGATGCCGCGGAAGCAGGTGTGATCGCGGTCGTAGACCACCTTGGACGGCCGCTGCGACGCGCCGGTTTCGACGTAGAGAATGCCGAGCCGACCGGGGCCACGCAGAACCCAGTCGGTATTGATGTTGAACCGCTGCAGGTAATTCACGCAGGCCTGGCCGATCTCGTGATCGGGGACCTTGGACACGGCGAACGTCTTCACGCCCCACTGCGCCAATTCCGCCGCCACATTGGCATCGCCGCCGGTGTAACGCGCGCCAAACCCCTCTGACTGGACGAACCGCTCGTACCCGCGCGTGTCCAGCCGCAAAAGCAACTCGCCAAAGGTAACGACTGACTTCTTCATGTTAAACATGGATCGCATACGCAATCTCCCTGACCTGATCGCACACCTTCAAAATATCTTCCATTCTCATCCTCCTCATTGTGTTCTTTTTCGGCCACTTTTTCTTTCTTTGTGTTCTTTGCGATGAATTTCTCTGGAGCTTCCGGGTTTGTGGCGGGATTTCTCATTGACTCGCATCGCGACCCTGTCGTCGGCCCTCGATGAAGCGGGTGGTGTAAGTGAAACCGTTTAAGAAGGCGAGTAAGGATGCGATTAAGTGTAGGTCATCCCACACACCTATCACTTAAACCCTATCTTAAAACGGCACACTTACTCCACCTGCTTACTCGCTCCCTCATGGCTCTCGGACATGACCTCGCATTCATCAATAGAAAATCCCCCCATAAACCCGGAAGCGCCTTTTCTGAACGTGCTTCATGTTTATACTCCCGGATTTCCCAAGAATGCAGCCGTGGCGTGCCGAAGGCGTTCCGGGAATTCGATCCAGGAAGGATCTTCCGGTCCGGAGTTCGTCCGGGCCACGCATCCCCAGTAGCCTTCATCCTTCAGGCGGCGCGTGGCATAGTCAACGAGTGCCCAGTAGGCGTCCGACTTCTCTTCCCAGCGCATCTTCGGATGTCCGCAGTAGGTTGCGCCCTCCCCGACCACCAGGAGGATGTCCGGGAAGAGCGCCTTGCGCGTTTCCAGAGCCATTCGGATGCTGTCGTCAATAGCCTTCTTGTATTCGGCGATCTGGCTGGTGAGGTGTTCGTCCAGAAGAAGCTCCAGAGCGGGCAAATTCCGCTCATCCAGGTTGTTGTAGAGCCAGACCCGGATCGGCCAGCTATGCTCCACGTACTGGAGGTATTTCCTGCATGAGCGAACCGCCTCGATCGGAATCAGCGGAGATCTGAGAAACCTTCCCAGCGCAAGATGTTTTCCTGCATTGGCGAAATCAAATCCGCTTTCATAGACGGGAGTCTCGAACACCTTCCAATACGCGGCCCAACTGTAATACATGTGGTGGTTCCACACATGCGCGTTCCGAGGCAGAATCTCGCGGTTGACGCCTGAATGGCAGGTGTCGATGGCGAAGAGCAGGTCGGGATGGCGCGCCTTGAGCATGTCCAGTGCCTCCTCGTGCCAGCGGCGGAAATCATGCATCCCCTGAAGCTTTTCGCTCTCGGTCGTCCAGAGCTTGTCCAGTTTCCAATAATAGGGCAGGCTGTCGAACTCGTTGAAGATTTCGACGAATGCGATCTGCCCCTGCAGTCCTTTCGCCTTGAGCACAGACAGAATGCGGTCGGTATCCACGGCAAACCGCATGAAGCGCTCTTCCGGCGGCAACGCGAAGAACTCCTCCACCAGGTCGTCCTCCACGAACCAGAACGTATGCAGATAGAACCAGCTCGACAGGATGACGCGCACATCGTATTTCCTGGCCAGTTCGAAAAGCTCTACAACTTTATCCAGCACATTGCACGGGCATCCGCCTTTCGTGGCCATGTCGGTCCGCATGTCCATCTGGCGCAGGGAGCTGTAGCCTGGGAAGGGCTCATGGAGGCGGATTTGGCCCCGGGGCTCGCCGTCGGCCGTGTGGCAGAGCCCCGCCCCCGAGTCGACGCGGACGGTATTGAAGCCGCGTTCCTTGAGCTCCACAAAGCATTGCTCAAGGTCATGGAAGAATTCCCCTTTCTTGATGCCGTAGAAGTAGTTCCACAGCCAGAAAGAGATGGTCATCTTTTTGGACACGTGTTCCTGAATAGCGTTCTGAGCTGACATAGTAGGTTTCTCCTTGTTGCGTGTGCGATTAAGAGTCTCTCTCCTCGTCATCCGTAATCGTCGCCGTCATCGTCATCCGATCCCTGTTTTCACTCCTTCATAGATAGAACTTTTGACGGTACCGCGCAGTCCATCCCGACTCATTTCAATACCCCGGATGTCCATCAGCGTGCCGGCGATGAGAGCGCCACGAGGACGCAACACAACCGAGACCAGGCCGGCGGGCAGTTCTGCCGCCCCCAGCGAGACGCTCCGGTAGTCGTCCCACCCTGCCGTGGCATGAACCACGCCCGGGATCCGGACAATGCCCTTGTTCGCCATGGCGGTGCGCACCGCAGGGGCGTCGGTTAAATGCAGTGCGCCGCAGCGGGAGGCGTTATCGCCTGGCCGTTTGATTTCGAGCATGTACGGGCTGCCGGCCACGTCGGCGGGACAGGCCTGGTTGATGACTATCTCGTAGTGCCCGCTTTCCGTGACTTCGAGCAGCCACTCGGCGTGGGCCTCCGCCTGAGTCCAAGCACCGATCTGCCCGGGCCCTTCGGCGGCGGGGACGAAGCGCGGGCATCCCGGCTTCGGGCTGTAAAGTGCCGCCCATTCGGGCGTGAGCGCATACCGCCCGCCAGCCTCAGCCCGGATGATGCCATCCACAACGGCCGTCCCGCGCGTCCGCACATCGAGTATCGTCTGCGGCCAGGAGAGGGCGGCGGGCGTCAGGATCACCCGCAGGTCCGTGCCCGTCTGTTCGAACTTCAGAGTGACGCCGTCGAACGTGCTCACCGCTTCGACCGGGGCCTTGACCCCGGCAAATGTGACGGCGACTTCGCCAGTGGTGGACGCCAGAGGATCACCTCCGGCGGAGAGTTCATCCAGCAGGCGCGTCTGTTCGGTGAGAAAGAAGTAGGCGTGGTCTTCGCGTTTCAGCGTCACGCCCAGCGGGTTGACGCGCGGGTGCAACTCGGCGCGGGCGCCGAAAAACGCGCGCTCGTGCCGACGAACGAAACAGCCCAGCCCGCGCAGCGTGGCGACGGACAGGTCATCAAGCGAGCCATCCGGTTTTGGCCCGACATTCAGCAGAAAGTTGCCGCCATGCCCGACTGTCTCCAGGAAATACTGCCGCAGGTAGACGGCCGACTTGAAGTTCGTGTCGCCCGGCACATAGCCCCAGTGGTCATTGACGGTCTCGCAGATCTCGAAGATGCCCGGATCCTGTGTGTTGAAGTGCGGGACGCCGGCCAGTGTGGGGCGACCGCTCGGCGTCGGCACACCGGACTTCTCGCCCACCCAGTAGTCGGCGCACATGATCGCTGCATCGGGGTGCAGGTCGTGGATGATGCTGACCGTCCGTTCGAAATCGTAATTCAGGTTGGTGCCCCCGCCGGTGTCGAACCACATGCCGGTGATCGGTCCGTACTTCGTGCAGAGTTCGCGCACCTGGCCGTGATAGTAGTCGAGGTAGCCCTGCCAGCGCTGATGCAGATAGGGACGGTGAGGTTCCCGGTCGTAGGGCACGAAGTCGGGGTGATGCCAGTCCCACAGGGAATAGTAGGGGTGGAAACCAAGGCCGTGCCGGCGGCACGCCGCGGCGAGTTCGCCGATGAAATCGCGCCCCCCGGCGCTTTTCACGGTGGTGTAGTCGGTCAGCGCGCTGTCGAACAGGCAAAAGCCATCGTGATGCTTCGCGGTCATGACCACATACTTCATCCCGCACTCGGCGGCCAGCCGCGCGATGGCGTCGGCATCGAATCGTTCGCCCCGGAACTGCTCGCGCAGCGCCTCGTACTCGGCGGCTGGAAGCTGCTCGTTGTGCAGCACCCACTCGCCACGCCCGAGGATCGAGTACAAACCCCAGTGGATGAAAAGGCCGAACTTGCGGTTGGCAAAGAGTTCTTGGGCGCGCGTTCCGCTAGGCATCGCTGCCTGTATCTGCTGTCGCGTCATTGGTTTTGTCCTTTCCTCATTCTTATTCACTTCTTTCCCGCCTTTCACTCCTTCATCACCGCCTGCACCTCCGCCGGCGCCAGCGCCGTGCGGTAGATCCGCACGTCGCTCAGCAGCCCGCGAAAGAAGCGCTTCTCGCGGTAGCCCTGGCCCAACCGGAACGTCCGGTTCGGATTGGGCGCCAACACGCCACTCCCGGCGCCGCTGCTCACAGGCAGCAGTACTCCACGATCACGGAACCCGGGCGGTCGTCGATCACGACCTTGAACTTCTGCAGGTCGGCACCTTTCATCACCAGCGGCGATTCGGCCTCGTACGCGCGGTAGAGCGTCACGCGGTAGCTCGCCGCGGGGTCGATTTCGCGCAGTTCGCAGACGCGAGTGTTGTCGGGCGCCTGCTCACGGCGAAACGCCATGACCATGCCGTCGCCCTGCGCCGGCCGATGATATTGCAGCACGCACCAGCCGCTCGCATCGTATCCGGACTCGATCAGGGGATAGAAGTTGCCGAAGAAGTACTTGCGAATACGCTTGCCTTCGGCGATCCCCTGCTTCAGGAGATCCCGCGGATAGTCCTGGGGCCGCACATCCTCGCCAAAGGCGATGCCGGCATTGAAGCCGCTGCGGAACAAATACGGCGTGGCCCCCATCTGGCCCACCGTGCTGAAGGGTACATACCGATTCAGGCCGCCGCTCATCAACTGGTTCTTGACCGCAGCCAGCGCGACAGTCTTTGCCTGATGGTCCAGCATGTCGCAGGTATTGTCACTCCGCCAGAGCGGGAGAGAGCGCGACATCGTTTCCAGATCAATCCGACGGCCACCGCTGGCGCAGTTGTCGATGAACAGCTTCGGGTTGGCCCGTAGAATGTCGTCCCACATCTGGTAGAGCCCTTCGACATAGCGCATCTCGGTCATGCCGGTCCGGCTCGGATGCTTGGCATCCATGGCCTGCCAGGAACCCAGCGGATCGATGTTGTAGTCGATGCGCAGGCAGCTCACCTTATAGGCTTTGATCGCCGCATTGAGATAGTCGGTCATGAAACGGCGGGCCTCGGGAATTCCCAAGTTGAACAGGCTGTTGATCACCCATTCCGGGTGCTCCTTGGCGATGAAGGTGCCGGGCGCCACACGTTCCGGTTCGAACCAGAGCACAAAGCCAAGCCCTTCAGCCTCGACCGCGTCGCCGATCACCTTCAGACCGTTCGGGAAGCGGTCCTTCGGCTCCACGCGCTCAATGGGAAATCCGTAGTTGCCCATGCTGTTGGGAAACCCGTTCGGACCGGTCCAGTAGGCATCCAGCCAGAACATCTCGAATCCCAGCCCCTTGATAGACTCCAAATGCGACAGCACGTTCTTTTCGTTGGAACCGTTCAGTTCGTAGAAGGAGGTGCTGAGGTGAACAATCGGCGGCACGACAAGCTGCCCGCCGATGCGCGGCATGATGTGCGCCAGCATCGCCTGACGAAACAGGTTGTAGCCATGGAACGGATCTCCACCCTGCCAGTGGAGCTGCAGGATGCGTGCGCTGCGAACACTTTCGCCCGGGTGCAGCACGGTGCGTAGGTTCTGCATGCCGGCGCACGTACGGATCTGGCCGTCCTTTAACTCCACCGACGCACACCACTGCCCAGACCAACCAATGGCCGTGATGGTCCCGC
>CAZOJL010000047.1:0-19287 GCA_964580075.1 uncultured Akkermansia sp.
CCTTCGCCACCGCCCGCACACGCCGCCCGCCTCCCCACTGTCTGAATCGCAGTCAAGGACGAAGACGGCTTTGTCAAGCGGATCTGGCTCGTACTCGAGAAGAATGACCTCGTCGGGCGGCAAGTCTAGAGGCAGGACGGTGATGCTTACCTCCGCCATGGGGCATGCGCCCGGCGTCATGCCCGACGGATAACCAGGATACGGGTCTTCGGAAAACTGAACGTATCCACCCGTGCTTTCCTCATTCAGTTCATCGACGCCCGATAACGCGAGGTTGACTTTGACGACGGTGAAGTTGGTGGAGGCGGTGCAGCCGGGGGGATCGGCGGTGACGGTGATGGTTTCGCCGCGGTAGGTGGAGCTGCAGTTCGTTCCAACGGTCTGGTAATCGACGGGGTTGGGGCCGGTGATCGTTCGTGCGAGGTTATCGCTGAAGACACAGAGCGCCGGGCCGTCAAGGGTCCAGGTGAAGACGGGATCGGCGAATTCGGGACAGGGGGGGAAAAGCGTGGCGGTGGCGCTGTTGGTGTCGGGCTGTCCGCCGTCGTAGAGGTCAATGCCCAGCCATTCGTCGGTCTCGATCGTGATGGCGGTGACGGTCACTGTCGTTTCAACGGTTTTCGGGGCAGGAATGCACTCCCCCGTCACGGAGACTTCAAAGCTGAATAAATACGTTCCAAGGTTGGTGACCGTCACGCAAGCCACGGGGCCGGAACCATTTGTTGAAAACGATGGTCCTGAAACAGTCCATTGAACCTGAAGCACATTATTGTCATCCTCGTACCATATCTGCTCTTTGTACGTGCAGGTGGATCCCGAAAAAGCGGGAACCGTCTCGATCCTATGTCTGATGCGTCCTCGTTGCGTGATAGTCGCATCTACGCTTGCGCAAATTTGTAGTGATGCGGCGTCGGCGGGCATGCACACGCACTGGGGGACCGACGATGTTGCTGAGAATGCGGCAGTTTGCACGCATTCCTTGGTTTTAATCTCTGTACAACAATCCCAGTCGTAGGGTGGATTGCACGCGGCTTGGAGGCGGGTGGCCGTCAAGACGAGCGAGGCGACGAGGAGGGTGAGGATTTTGATGGTTCGTTTCATGGCTGTTCTCATGGAGATGGGCGTGAGGGGTGGTTTTTAGCGAAGTTCTTCGGGGAGTCCGATCAGGGCGTAGTAGGCTTCGCCGAGCAGGACGCCGTTTTGATAGGCTTTGATGGTGTGGCAGGTGGAGGTGGTCACGCTGTTGGGGTGGATCAGGCGGAAACGGTAGTCACCGGCCGTGGGGATGCCGGCGCCGGGGAGCCAGCGTCGAATGGTGAGGTCGTCGAAGGTGACACCGCCGACGAAGATGTGGAGTTCGACCTGAACGGAAGGGGGGACGGCCAGTGAGACCATGCGGTTTTCCCAGACCTGGCTGGTGGGGCGGATCTCGACGACTTTGATGAAGGAGTCGATTGCAGCCTGGATCCAAAAGGGGTCGATGCGGCGGGAGGTGATGATGGGTCCGCCTGAACCGGCGCGCGCGGCGAGGGTGTGTTCGGTGTAGATGCGCTGAGCGGTGAGGGTGGCGGTGGTGCCGTTCCATGCCAGGGTGAGGTTGGGGCCGCTTTCGAGGATCACGCCGGGGGTGACGCCGGGGCAGGACCAGGAGCGGGCACGGCCGAGCATGCAGGCGGGGTTTTCGGCGGGGAGCGGCGCGGTGTAGACCTTGGTTTGGACGAGGTTGGTCTGGGGGGCACCCTGGGCGTCGAGCCAGACGGTCGCGAAGCGCCAGAGGCCGGGGGTGTCGAGCGGGAACTCGGCAATACCGTTGGCATCGAGAGCGAAGACGGCGGCGGGGATCTCGTTGGTGGTGAGGGTGACGGTAGCAGCGTTGGTGACGGCGACGCGCAGGGTATCGTTCAGCCGGGCGGCCAGCGGCGTGCTTTGGGGCGCGGTCAGGGCGAGCGGGGCCCAGACCACGGTTACGGCGGCGGTGCAGGCGCCATTTTCAAAGGCCAGCGCGAGCGGCGTGGCGGCGCCAGCGAGATCGAGCGGGAGGTCGGCGTACCACCGTCCGCTGGCTGCGGGTAACACGGCCACGACATTCGTATCGGAGCGGGCAGAGACGAATGCGGGCCAGCGGGCCGAGCCTTCGATGCAGGCAGGCGAGAGCGGCGAGGTTGCCGGGGCGCGCAGCACGCGGTTGGTGCGGGCGGAGGCGGTGGCGATCCAATCGCGCACGCCATCGCCATCGGCATCCGCGCCACCGGGGGTTTCGAGCGCGAGATCGCGGATGCGAAGCTGCTGGCGATGGTCGATCGTATTCCACAGCAGGCGCACACGGTGCATGCCTGCTGGGAGGTATGGGAGCAAGACGCAGATTTCGCCATCCACGCCAACCGAGGCGCGGAGCTTGGCGCGGTTGATGAAGACGCCATTGACCGAGACCAGGATGTCCGAGGTATCGAGCGGGGTGGATGGGGTGCAAGAGACATCCCACCAGCCATGGGTGGCGGTGACGCGGAGCAGATGGAGGTCGGGGGTGGCGGTTTCACAGAGGTATTCAACCCACCCGCGACCGCGGGCGACGCATTCCGCTCCATCGGTGTGCCAGGGGCCTTCATGAAGCACGGAAGCGCTTCCGGGAAGCGTCAAGACGCGAGACCAGCCACCGGTGAACTCGGCCATGAGGGGGTTGGTGCCGGTGCCGTGGATTTCGGAATAGTCGTCGATGCCATCGCCATCGGTATCGGGGTTGAGCGGGTTAGTGCCGGCCGTGATTTCGGCCTTATCCGAGAGGCCATCGCCATCGGTATCGACATTCAGGGGGTTGGTGCCATGGACCAGCACCTCATCGCGATCCAGAAGGCCGTCGCCATCCGAGTCGGCGGTCGAGGCAAAAAGGCGCATTTTCATCCAATCCTGAATTCCATCGCCGTCGGCATCGGGGGCATTGACGGCGATCAGGCGGATCTGCTCCAAAGCGGGGCGGGAGATACGCGCGCCCTGGACAACGCGGTTCTTCCAGGCGATTGTGAAGCGATGGACGCCGACGGGGAGCCACGGGGTGAGGACGCGGGCGGTGCCGGGGCGGTCGATATCTCCGGCGCACCGGAGGGTGCCGATCTCGCGGTTGAGGAGGCTGGCGCGGAACTCGAAGAGGGTGTTGGCCGGCGGATCGTACTGATAGTTACGCACGTCGAGTTCGAGAACGTGGATGCCGGGGGTTGTGACCTGAAGGTCATACGAGCAGGTGGGATCGATCGCGTTGGGCCAGACCAGAAGGTCGCCGCTCTCCGAAAAGTCCGTGGTAATATGGGGAACCAAGCGGGCGGCTGTTTCCACACCGCTGCGGCTGGCGGCCAGCGTCGCGTCCGGGATGCCATTGCCATCGCTGTCGGCGAGCGCGGGGTTGAGACCAAAGATGGCGAGCTCGTCACCGTCCCTCAGGAGGTCGCCATCACTGTCGAGGCGGGTCGGGCCCGTGCCATGCAGGGTGATTTCGTTACGGTCGGCGAGCGTGTCGGTATCGCTGTCGGTTGGCAGGGCTTCGGCGGCATGCCAGACTTGGACGCCGTTGGTTTGCGGGGCATCGATGGCCTGGAGGCGCAGGGACGAGACGGCCAGGCGCTGACCGGCGGGGGCGTTCTCGATCCAGATCAGGCGGAAGCTATTCGTGCCGGCCGGGAGCCAGGGGGTTTGCGCCTCCCAAACAACGGCCTCATGGGCGGCAATGAGGATCGTATTGCTGGCGACGAGCGCGTCATCGACAGCGAGAGCCAAGCTAAAAGAACTCGCGACGGACGCCGCGTTCGAGACGGCAAGACTGAAGAAATGTGCTCCGGGAAGCGGCAAAGCGGGCGCCCACCCGATACGCATGCCGGCGGCGGTATTGCCGATGAGCGAAGTTCCTTCGGTTTGCCAGGAGCCGGTGGTATCGCGCGCATCCGTGGCGGTGAGATTAGCGGCGAGGTAGAGGTCGGGGGTGCCGTCGGCATTGCTATCGGCGAGTGTTGGGTCGGTGCCGAAGCGCTGCAACTCGTCGAAATTTGAGAGGCCATCGCCGTCGAGATCATCGTTGGCGACGGTCGGATCGGATCCGACGGCAACTTCGAGACCATCGGGCAGGTCATCGCCGTCGGTATCGGCCAGGAGCGGGTCGGTGTGGAGAGTGTTGACTTCGTAGCCATCGGAGAGGGTGTCGCCGTCGGTGTCGGCCAGGAACGGGTTGGTGTTGTTGGCGTATTCGGACAGGTTCGAGAGGCCGTCGGCGTCGGTATCGAGGGCGGCATCGGCGGCGGAGAGCGGGTCCAGACCGTGGGAGATCTCCCATGCGTCGGGCAGGCCGTCGGCGTCGGTGTCGGGGTTGGTCGGATCGGTGCCGAGCTGATATTCTTGGAGGTTCGAGAGGCCGTCAGCGTCGGGGTCGGCGGATCCGGTCTGAGCGAGGTCGCCGAAGTGCTGAAGCTCCCAGGCGTCCGGCAAGGCGTCGCCGTCCAGACTGAGGCAGGGAGGCTGGTTCGTGCTGACAGAAAGGGCGTCCATTCCCCCGCGTTGGCCCTCTAAGGCGATCATGCTGAAGTGACTGACGGGCGCGGCAAAACCCAATCCCTCGCCCGCCAGAACCCCGTTCACGCAAACGAGCCAGCGCTGGTTGCCATAGTCCAACTTGAAAGTCAGGCGCACCCACTCCCCCGTCATCGCCAGGGGCGGCAGGTTGGTCAAGGCCATCCATTTGTTGGAGCCGGCGATCAACCCGTCGTAGGCCATCGGATAGCCCTGTGCGTTGAAGAACAGCGCGGCGCTGGATGCCGTGAGATTCGTCGGCGCCTGAGCGGCCCACGCCACGACGTGGGAGTCGACCCAGACCACCGGCGCGTTCGTCACGGAAAACAGTTGACGGACCCCGGCGGGTTCCTCGCTCGACTGGATCGCCAGCGCCTGTTCGCCCTCCCAGACCAGACCCGTTTGCACCAGAATCGTGTTGCTGGCCGTCGTCATCCACCCGTTCTGGCCGTTGACATCCCCCGCGTGCGTCGTGTTCGTCTCGAACCGCTCCAGAAACGGGAGACGGGCGAACGCATTGGACACCGCCGGATTACTCCCGCCCTGTATCTCGCTGCCGTCCCCGGCGCCGTCCCCGTCCGTGTCGGCCTGATGAGGATTGGTTCCGTACCGGTACTCCGCCAGATTGGAAAGACCGTCCCCATCGGGGTCCGAAGCCGCATCCGCCGGGTCGGCCGGGTTGAGGCTGTGGGAAAGTTCCCACCAGTCCGGCATCCCATCGCCATCGCTGTCCGGATCGGCAAGCTCGATGTTGACTCCCACCACGTTGGTGAAGAGCGTGATCGAATGATTGGTATAGGCGCCCCACGCCTCCCACAAATCGTTCGTGCCGTTCCCATCGCTGTCCCGCCAGGCCTTGACCCAGTAATTGGAATTGGGCGGCACCTCCGCGACCGCATACGATCCCGTCGTTGCGATCATCGTTTGAGCAATGGACGGCCAGCCCGTTGGCGACGAACAAACAACAACGCGGATCGCGCCGGTCTGCGCCCCTTCATAATCCACCCGCCCTGAAATAGCCCAGCAATGGCTTGCGGGGTTTCTTGGGTCGGTGCCGGCTTCATATTCGGCCAGGTTCGAGAGGCCGTCGGTGTCGGCATCGAGGGCGGCATCGGCGGCGGAGAGGGGGTTCAGGCCGTGGGCGACCTCCCAGCCGTCGGGCAGGGTGTCGGCATCGGTGTCGGGGTTGGTCGGATCGGTGCCGAGCTGATATTCTTGGAGGTTCGAGAGGCCGTCAGCGTCGGGGTCGGCGGATCCGGTCTGAGCGAGGTCGCCGAAGTGCTGAAGCTCCCAGGCGTCCGGCAAGGCGTCGTTATCGAGGGAGAGGTTGGCGGGCTGATTGGTGGAGACGCTGAGGTTGTCCATGACGCCCCGCTCGCCCTGCATCGACAGGAGATGGAGCTGGTCGCAGGGGATGCCAAAGCCCAGGTTCTCGGCGACCTTGCTGCCATTGAGACAAATCAGCCAGCGCTGTTCGCCGAAATCCAGGCAGACCGAAATACGCACCCACTCGCCTGCACTGACGGGCGGGTGATTGGTCAGGGTGGCCCATTTCCGGCCCGCCGGTTGCAGGCCATCGAGCACGCAGAGGCGTCCGTTCTCGTCGAAGAAAAAGCCGCACGCGGCGTCGGTTGTGTTGGTTGCGCCGGGGCAGCCCAGTTCAGCGATCATGCGCAGGTCGGTCCAGACGATGGGGGCCGCGTCGGCGGCGAACACCTGATAGACGGTGGCGGTGGATCCAGTGGCGTCGAGCGCGAGCGCCTGTTGGCCGGCATACACCCGATTGGACTGAACCCACGCCGTGTTGGCGACGCTGGCGACCCAGCCATGCTGGCCGTGGATGTCGCCGAGGTGGACGGTATTGGTCTCGAACAGCTCGACGAAGGGGAAGCGGGCGCAGGCGTTGCTGATGGCGGGGGTTAGGCCCAGTTGCATGGCGCCCCAGTCGCTCAGGCCGTCGTTGTTCGAGTCGGGATCCGTGAGCGTGACGGTCACGTTGGTGGCGCACACGAGATGAAGCGGGGAAGGCAGGCCGTCACCCCTCGCCTCCCAGCAATCATTGGAGGTGTTGTCATTGGCATCCACGTAGGCTCTGATCCAATAGGTGGCCGAGACGGGCATGGCGGCGAGCGCAAAGGCGCCGGGATTGACCAGCGTGGTGTGCCAGGGGGACGTCCAGGAGTCGGCGTTCGTGACCGCCACCACATGGACGAAGCCGGGTTGCGTGCCGTTGTAGGAGACAACACCGGAGACCGTGACGGTTGCGGGAACGCTGGTCGTGCTTGCGTTGGCGGCGAGTTGCGCGGCCTGGTCATCATCGAGGCCGTCGCCATCGGAATCGACGTAGAGCATGGAGAGGGTGACGCGACCGATGCCCTGGGTGGCGTGGATGGCGATAAATGTGGCGGAGGGGTGAGATGCGAGAGGGAGTCGGTTAGTCAGCCAGGGCGGCAACGCCGGCGCCAAGGCAATCGGCGGCGTCAGTGCAATGAGATTGGTGCCATAAATCGACGCGGTGAGATCCCCGAGAACGGCATTCGAAGCGGAGACGGCCATCCAGAGATCATTTGAAAGCCATGCGCTGTCCAGAGCGATCACGAGGCTATCCTCGGATGTTTCCGCGATCCATCCCCACGGTTCGTTCGTGCTCCAAGCGCCGCCTTCACGAAACGCCCCCAAAACCCACGTGGGCCACAGGTAGAAAAGTTCCTGGTCAAGCGTCAATCGCGGCTCGCCCCACGGGAAGATCGCGCGGGAAACCGGCACATCGTCACTGGCATCGTCCCACCCGTCGCGATCCGTGTCGGGGTGAAGCGGGTCCGTGCCAGCGAGATACTCCTCCAGATTGGTGAGTCCATCGTAATCGGGGTCTTCGGCGGCGTCGTTGACGGTTGCATCCAGCCCCAGCCACGTCTCGATCGCATCCGGGATGCCGTCTTCATCCTGATCCGGCGCGTTCGCATAGACAACACCGATACCGAGCGCGGCTAAGCACAAAAAGGGGAGAAAGAAACGACGAAAGAGCGTTTGGCGCGCATGACGCGTGGAGCACAGGTTCATGGAGAGACTCCCGGGGTTTGATCTGTGTGAACGAGAAGAGCGTTTCCTGAGATTATGCGGAGCGGGATCACGACCTGGGGGTGACCCGGAAGATCGGTTTCCACCACCACGCCAGGCACAGCCTGCGAAGCGGTCAACGGCAGCAGGGCCTTGAGCGTCAACCGCCACACGCCATCAGGTGCGCGGTTAATACTCACGCGCCCGGTGACCCCATTGAATTTGACCGCGCGCACGGAAAAGGCGCGCCCGTTGATCGGGTGCAAATCCACGACGCGATCCACCCCGGTGGTGCTCGACGGATCAGCCAGCACGATTTCTGACGGATACGCCATCACGGCTTGCTCTTCGCGCACCATCGGGGCTGATGCAGCGTCACGATTGGCGACCTTTCCGATGAGCGCCAGGCGCAGAAAAGGGACGGCAGGGTCGCTGGTTTTGACATAGAGCGCGCGAAGCACCGAGCCCGGTTGATGCGTCAGGGTCAGGAGGATCATGACCTCCGTGGTTTCACCCTGAGGCACTGGCGAGCGGGCGATCTGCATCGACGCGCCACAACACGCATGCGCGACCGAAAGCGTCAGCGGCGCATCACCGACATTCGTGACCGGAAAGCGATGAACGACCGTAGCGCCCGGCGTCTGTGTGCCGAAATCAAATTCCGGGACCACACAGCGCACGGTCGGAGCCGCGTGCGCGGTGACGACGACGACAGCAGACATGATCGCCACGAAGCGAAGCGCCACATTCATAACGCCCCTCCCGCTTCTGGGTGACGTTCGGCGAGCTTCCTACTGGCAGCATGGGCGATCTGAGCCAAAAATGGGTCACGCTCGGCGGAAAGGCTTTCGAGCAATTCAAGATCGGAGGCGGCACCCAGGTCGCCGAGGGTCGCGATGGCGGCTGCGCGCAACGTCTCGGTCCGAGCGGTTTGGGCGAGGTCGCGCGCGATTTCCGCGACGCCGGGCAACCGCCGTTCGCCCGCGATGCGCAGCGCCGTGATCCGCCCCGCTTCCGAAACCCCATGATCCAGCGCCAGCGCCGACGCGATTTCGTCGACCTCCGTGTCGGTCACATCGCCCGTTTTGGATCGGGCGATGGCATCGAGGCCCAACAGCGCCGTGCCCGGCCAGGTATGGATCCGCAGGCGCGCGGCCCCGCGCAGCGTGTCCAGCGCCACCGCGCGCGCGGCCAGGGATTCGGCCCCCTCTCGATGCGTGAGTTTGTGATGACAATCGGCCAGCATCTGGAGGCAATAATCGCGCCAAACCTCGTCATAGGCCGAATCGTCGAACATCGCGGCGAAGTCGTAAGCCAAGTCGGGCGGGAAATGCTCCTGACGCAGCAACAGGTCAGCGGCCCCGTTTTTGATGCCGTTAAAGGCCAGCGGATCGAGCCCGTACGCGTCGTCGAACGGCAGGGCCAGCAGATCCCGCAACGCCTCTATTTGAGTCGGATCAAGCTGCGCCGGCAAGGCCCGCAGCGCGTCCATCTGGCGGAGATAGAGCGCCTGACCGGGGATTGCATTCGTGGGCTGCGACAGCGAAGCAGCGGACGGCAATCCTCTTGTTGAAGCTTGTGCGCGGTGTTGCGGTGAGCGCCACCCTACCGGGGGTGGTGTGTGTGGGGGGGGGGGGCATGACAGACGAAGCAGGCAGATCCTGTGCCTGCGGCGCGGGTGCGCGCCGCAACACAACCAACGCCATGCACGTCACGAGCAGCACAAGCGCACACACGCACGCTTGACGCACGCGGCGCACACCTTTGGGTGCCCGTCCAATCCTTTTACCTGTATTAGTCACGGCGTTGTAGAATACCCCATCATCAGGCGCATCTTAGGATGTCCGGCTGCTCGGCCTCTCTCCCGGCATCGAAAACCCACACCTTCTTCACTTGCGAGGAAAGACCAGAGCGGGGCCGAATTACAAAAGCAGGACGTTTTATAGCTTAGAGAGGTGAAAAAGTCAACAAGAAGAAAAGTACAAGAAAAAAGGCAATCGGGCCTGCGCGATGCGCTTTCTTTCGTGTCGGGCGGGCGATGTCCAACAGCGCCGTCGAATGGGTGCGAAGGTTGACGGCGTAGAAGAATCCCTGTGGCTGGATCTCGCCCTCCACCGCCGGCGTGTGAGCCGCCGCCTATGGCCGCCTAATGCCTCCCATGCCACGCTGACGCAGAAATATTCAAGCGTGGAACCCAACACCGTTCAACCTCCGATGTGGATCCCGATAGCGGCTGCCCGTGTTAGAATTGCTGGATCTTCGTCCTTGACGCGGGATGTTCACACGTCCTAAACTACACGCGCAGTTCTGAGCCCCTTGCCGTGGCCTACGAAACCAAACCGGTCAATGTCGATCCCGATTTCGATAGCGATAGCGATTTTGATTTCGAAGAGAAGAACCCCCAACAAACCGGTGGAGGTTTCGGAATACCTCCGCCTCATCTCTGACGATCTGTTCAAAACCTCTACCGTTCCACGCCATGTCCGATCTACCCGTCATCACCCCGCCGCTCGACCCCGCATTCCAGCCGGCCGCCGCCTGGAACGACGCCTACCGTACCACGGTATCTCCCGATCATGCCGCCCCGCTGATCCTCGCCGTCGCCCGTTCCAACGGCGCGATCACCCGCTTCGAGGCGCCGATCCGCGATGACGCCGCCCCCGACACGCTCCGCTACGCCGAGCGTCTGGCAAAATTCCTGCTCTGGTCGTGTGGCGGCCACAGCCTCCATGTCGCCGCCCCCGCCGGCGTCGGCGCGCATATTCGCGACGCCTATTCGCCTCAGGGCGCCCGTGCGTTTGATGTTTCGCTCATGTCGACCCTTTACGAACGGCCCTTTTCCGTGTTGCTGGATGCGCCTGCCGCCATCCCTCCCGCGCATGAAATCACCACCGCCGTCGGCGGCGACCTCAGCGGCTGCCGGATCGGATTCGACCTCGGGGCCAGTGACTACAAGGTCGCGGCCGTCCGGGATGGCCAGGTGCTTTACAGCGACGAGTTCCCGTGGAACCCGCGGGACCAGGCCGACCCCGATTACCATTACACCCACCTGCGCCGCGGACTCGAAGCGGCGGCCCGGCGCCTGCCGCGTGTCGATGCCATCGGCGGCAGCACGGCCGGAGTCGTGGTCAACAACCAGTTCCGCCTGGCCTCCCTGCTCCGCTCCATCCCGCCGTCCCGGTTTCACGAGGCCTCGCAGCTCTTCATTCGTATCGCCCGTGAATGGAACGTGCCCACCCTGGTCTTGAATGACGGCGATGTCTCGGCCGTGGCGGGCGCCCTTTCGCTCGGCACCACCGGCATCCTGGGGCTTGCCCTGGGCTCGTCCGAGGCCGCCGGATGCATCGACAACGCGGGCTGCTTCCGCGGCTGGATCACCGAACTGGCCTTTGCTCCGGTCGATTACAACCCGCTCGCGCCGACCGACGAATGGTCGGGCGACCGCGGCGTCGGCGCGCTTTATTTCTCGCAGCAGGCCGTCAACAAGCTCCTCCCCGCCGCGGGAATCGACCTCCCCGCCGACATGCCCGTGCCCGAACGGCTGAAAGCGGTTCAGGCGCTCATGGCCGCAGCCGATCCCCGTGCCGCGCGGATCTACGAGACCCTTGGCGCCTACCTCGGCTATGGCATCGCCCACTATGCCGCGTTCTACGACTTCAAGCACGTGCTCCTGCTCGGCCGGGTCATGACCGGAAGCGGCGGCGGCATCATCCTCACTGAGAGCCGCCGCGTGATCGAAACCTGCTTTCCGCATCTCGCCGCACGGATCACCGTGTTACTCCCCGACGAAAATAGCCGCCGCGTCGGTCAAGCCGTCGCCGCCGCCAGCCTCCCCACATTATGACACCTGAAATCAAACTGGTCACTAAACTCACGGAGCGGGGTCTGACCCTCTCGCTCGCCGAGTCCTGCACCGGAGGCTTGGTCGCCGACCATGTCACCAGCGTCGCCGGATCATCCGCCGTCTTCACCGGCGGGATTGTCTGCTACGCCAATGCCGTCAAGCGCGACCTCCTCGGCGTGCCGCAAGCCATCCTCGACACACACGGCGCCGTCAGCCGCGAAACGGCGGAAATCCTGGCAGACAACATCCGAGCACTTCTCCGCACCGATCTCGCGGCGTCTGTCACCGGCATCGCCGGTCCTGATGGCGGGAGCATTGACAAACCGGTCGGTCTTGTCTACATCGCCGCCGTCAGCCGATCCGACCGGCTTGTCCGCCGCTACGTCTTTTCCGGCAATCGCGAATGCATTCGCCGCCAAGCGTGCGCCTCAACCCTCTCGATGCTGCTCGAACTGCAGACCCCCTGATCCCCGCCCAATCTCCACCGCTGTTCCCGTCACCCCACTGTCAACCCGTCAGGAGACTTCCCATGGCCGAACTGATTGTCGCGCTCGATGTGTCAACTGTTGCAGAAGCCGACGCCCTGGTGGCGCGCCTCGGCGACGCCGTCACGTTTTACAAGATCGGGCTCGAACTCTTCAGCGCCGAAGGACCCGACGTGGTGCGCCGGGTCACGGCGCAGGGGAAGCGGGTTTTTCTTGACCTCAAGCTGCACGACATCCCCCGCACCGTCGCGCGCGCCGTCACGGCGGGCGCCGCGTTGGGCGTCAGCCTCATGACCGTTCACGCCTCGGGCGGGCGCGCCATGATCCGCGCCGCCGCCGAGGCGGCCCGCGCGTGCGGCGCCTCCGCACCGCGCATTCTGGCCGTGACCGCCCTGACGAGCCTCGATCAGTGCGATCTCACGGATTTGGGAATCACCCGTCCGCTCCGCGAGCATGTCACGGCCATGGGCGTCCTTGCGGTCTCTGAAGCCGACGCCGACGGCATTGTCTGCTCCCCTCAGGAAGTCGCCGCCATGCGTGCGGTTCTCGGCCCGGGGGCTCTGTTGGTGACTCCGGGCGTACGGCCGGCGGGCGCGGCAGTCGGCGACCAAAAGCGCGTCGCCACGCCGGCGGCGGCTGTTCGCGACGGCTCGACGCACCTGGTAATCGGGCGCCCGATTTTGGAGGCTCAAGACCCCCGCGCCGCCGCGCTTGCGATTCGGGCCGAGATGCGCCTGACGGATTAGCATCATGACGCCAGCCGACATTCCCGCCGTTAATCGGCGGTTAAAAAAGGCCTTTTCGGCCGCGCCCGCGCCGGTCATTGACCTGATTGCGGCGCAGACGGCCAATCCGTTCCACGTCCTCGTCGGAACCATCCTCTCGGCCCGCACTCAAGACGCCACAACCGCCGCCGCCTGTCACCGCCTTTTTCCACGTGTCGGCACGTTCGAAGACCTCCGCGCAATCCCGCAAATCGACCTCGAACGTCTGATCTATCCCGTCGGTTTTTACCGCGACAAGGCCCGCCATCTCAAAGCCCTGCCCGATGCGCTCGACGCCTGTTTCGGCGGCGTCATACCCGACACGGTGGAGGCGTTATGCAAATTGCCGGGGGTGGGCCGCAAGACGGCCAATCTGGTCGTTGCGTTGGGATTCGGGAAGCCTGCGATCTGCGTCGATGTCCATGTCCACCGAATCAGCAACCGGCTCGGACTGGTCAAGACCCGCACCCCCTTCGAGACCGAGACGGCATTGCGCGCCATGCTGCCGGTCCGCTATTGGCGCACCTGGAACTCCTACCTCGTCGCCTTCGGCCAGACCCGCTGCCGTCCCGTCAACCCACATTGCGCGGGGTGTCCGTTAGCCGCATACTGTTACACTGTCGGCTTCTTATCGGGCGCGGCGGGCGTCCGGGCAGAGGGGTAGACACCGAGGATATGGACCGATTCGGCCACCTCGCGCAGCCGTGCGAGCGTCTGCGCATAGCGGGCATCGGTAATCGCGCCTTCGGCCTCGACGAAGAAACCGTACTGCCACGGCCGTCCCTGCAGGGGCCGAGACTGGATGAACGTGAGGTTGAGCCCGGCGGCATGGAAGGGCTCCAGAATGTGGAGCAACGCGCCAGGGCGGTTGGGCACAATCAGATGCAGCAGCGAATGGATGGTCCCCGCGACGGATGCCGCCGGGGACGGCGCGGTGCCGTGTATAACCGTGACGAAACGCGTTTCGTTCTCGGCGCTATCCTGAATGTCTTCGGCGACCCGGTTCAACCGATACAGCGATGCCGCCAGAAACGTGGAGACGGCCGCAGATTCCGGTTCTCCCGCGACGTGACGCGCCGCCGCAGCGGTGCTGTCGAGCGGAGACCGAACCGCATCGGGGAGATGCGCATCGAGCCAATTTCCGCATTGGGCCAGCGCTTGCGAATGGCTGTAAACCGTCCTGATCGTGTGCAACCCGCCTTGCGGATCCACCGCCAGACAGTAGCGGACGCGCAACCCGAAAGCGGCGGTGATCGTGACGCCCGAGGCCGCGGCCAGCAGGTCGAGGGTTTGTGTCACAGGGCCCTCGACGGCGTTCTCGATCGGCACCACCGCCGTGGCGTCAGACTGACTTTCCAACCGGGTGAAGACCTCCCGGAACGACCGGCACGGAAGGCACTCCCCCTCCCCGCCCCCCCACCGGACAGCCGCCTCCTGCGAATTTGTCCCTTCCGGGCCGAGGTACAGAATCATCGCACACGTCCTTGCTTATGAATCGCGGTAAACTACCTCGCGTGTGCCCTTTTCGACCCCGCCGATCACAACCGGATCGGCCCGATTCCGTTTGAGGATATCCATCGTATGGGCGACATCGGCCGCCCGGACGATCACCACAAAGCCAATCCCCATGTTGAACACCCGATACATCTCCTCACAGTCAATCCGGCCCTGATGCTGCAGGAAGGAGAACAGCAACGGCACTTTCCAGGCGTTCCGGTCAATGACCGCACGACAGTCCTCCGGCAGGATTCGTGGAATGTTATCCGAGAACCCCCCACCGGTGATGTGGGCCATCCCCCGTATCGTGACCGTGGCCATCACCTTCAGGATCGGTTTGAGAAAACTGCGGTGGACCGACAGCAGAAGGTCGCCAATCGTCATGTGGGTGCCCGGCAGGCAATCCTTGATCGTAAAACCGCATTGGTCGAACAACACCTTGCGCGCCAATGAATAGCCATTGGTCTGCAATCCGCCGGAAGCCAGGCCGATGATCACGTCATTGGGCTTGATCGCCCGACCGGTGACCACCTTTTTACGCTCCACCGTTCCCACGATGGTGCCCACCAGATCATACTCGCCCATCGGGTAGAGGCCCGGCATCTCGGCGGTCTCCCCGCCCAGCAACGCACATCCGTTTTCCTTGCACGCCTTGCACAACCCGGAGATCACATCGTGAAAAATAGACTGATCAAAACGCGACGTGCCGATGTAGTCCATGAAAAACAACGGCTTTGCGCCTTGCACCAGGATGTCATTCACGCAGTGGTTGACGATATCCTGCCCGATGGTGTCGTGCCGGCCCGCAAGAACGGCCACTTTGAGCTTGGTGCCGACGCCGTCGGTGCTGGCGACCAACAAGTGATCCTTACCCGGCGAGGTAAACAAGCCGCCAAAACTGCCGATCCCTCCAATGGTGCCGCTGGTGGACGTCTCGGCCACCATTTTTTTAATCGACTGGATACCCAACATTTTGGAATCAATATCAACCCCCGCCAGTGCGTATGCGGATGTCCGGCCTGCCGTAACGTTCTTATCTGCCACCATGTCAGCCGCCCCTTCATGAAGTCGAAAATAATAGATTCGCAGTTCGTGCATTAGAATAGCCAAACGGGGGTGAAGAAATCCAGATAAAAGTGATAAGATTATTCCATTGCCAATGATACGGCGTTGAGCTATTATTGCGAGCCTTTTGCACCTTGGGCGTGGCTGGCCCACACGAGAGAGTACCGTTATGTCGCTTGGAGTCGGTATCGTTGGTCTTCCGAATGTCGGCAAATCGACCCTTTTCAATGCGCTGACGCGCGCCCAGAATGCGGAAGCGGCGAACTATCCATTCTGCACCATCGAGCCGAACAAGGCAACGGTGCCTGTCCCCGACAGCCGGCTCGACACACTCGCCGCGATCGCCAAACCTGGGAAGGTCATCCACGCCACGGTCGATTTCATCGACATCGCCGGCCTCGTCCGCGGCGCCTCGACGGGCGAAGGCCTTGGCAACAAGTTCCTCGCCACGATCCGTGAAGCCGACGCGATCCTGCACGTGGTCCGCTGTTTTGAGGACGATAATGTGGTCCATGTCGAGGATGGCGTCGACCCGCTCCGCGACATCGGCATCATTGAGACCGAACTGGTTCTGGCCGACATGCAGTCCCTCGAGAAGCGGATCGACCGGATCGACCGCCAGGCCCGCGCCGACAAGGATCTGCGCAAGGAAGCCGAGGCGATGACGGCGCTGATGGCCCATCTGAACGGAGGCGCCCCAGCCCGCTCCTTTCCGCGCGCCGATTCCGATCCGATCCTCCCGACCCTCGCCGAGTTGCAGTTGCTCACCGACAAGCCGGTCATCTACTGCGCGAATGTCGGTGAAGACGCGATTGCCGCGGCCACCGGCGCCGTGGGCGTCGTTCGCAGCCATGCCGCGTCGGTCGGAGCCGACATCGTCGTGATCTCGGCCCGCATGGAGTCGGAACTGGTCGGCATGTCGGACGGCGAACGGGCCGATTTCCTCGTTTCCTTCGGACTATCCGAAAGCGGCCTGAATCAGACCATCCGCATGGCCTACCACACCCTCGGACTCGCCAGTTTCTTCACCGCAGGCCCGGACGAAGTTCGCGCGTGGACCTTCCACCGCGGCTGGAGCGCGCCGCAGGCGGCTGGCGTCATTCATTCCGACTTCGAGCGCGGCTTTATCCGCGCCGAAGTGATCACGTTCGACGATTATGCGCGGCTAGGCGGCGAAGCCCCCTGCCGCGCCGCCGGCCTGCTGCGCACCGAGGGCAAAGAGTATAACGTACGCGATGGTGACGTGATGCACTTCCTGTTCAGCGTCTGATCCGGGAGGGGATTCCCATGGCCGATTCCGTGCCGACCGCCACAACGGACCTGATCGCCTATTTTGGCGTTCCGGACATCCTGTGTCACGCGCCGCAGCGTCAGCGTGACGACATCATTCGCACCCTCGTCTACCGGTTGGCGGGAAACCACGGCATCGCCGATCCGCAGGCCATCACCGAAGCGGTCGTTGCGCGCGAACAGTCGACCTCCACGGTCATGCCACACGGTATCGCCGTCCCGCACGCCCGCCTTCCCGGAATCGACCGCCCGTATGTGGCGGTTGCCACTTCCCGGGACGGGTTCGCCTTCGACGGCCAGGACGTGTTTCTGGTGCTTCTCATCCTGGTGCCGATGGATAGGCCGGCCCTCTACTTGAAAACCCTCCGTTCGATCGCCGGAGTTTTACGCGAAGACGACGCTACCCGGCACATCGCCGCCCTGAAGACCTCTGAGGCGGTCATGCGCTTTTTCAAAACCGGCGGGCTGAAACTGCCGACCTATATTTGCGCTGCCGACATGATGACGCCCCCGGGCTTTTGCCTGCGCGAAAATGCAAGCTTGAAGGAGGCCATTGACCTGTTTTCGGAGCATGATGTCGATGAGATCCCCGTGGTGGACACGGATCGCGACCTCGTCGGCGTGGTCAGCGCCAGCGCGCTGCTAAACGTGTGCCTGCCCGACTACCTGCTGTGGATGGACGACTTATCGCCGATCCAGGATTTCGAGCCCTTCGCCGAGGTCCTGCGCAAGGAACACAACACCTGGCTGAGCGAAATCATGTCCGAACGGTTCGCCTTTGTCCAGGTCGGCTCGCCCGCCATCCAGGTCGCCGCCGAATTTGCCCGGCAAAACGCCTCCCAATGCTATGTGCTGAACAACCGGCGCCTCGTGGGCGTCATCACCCTCCGCACCTTCCTCCACAAGATCTTCCGGGCCTGATCGGATGAGCACCTCCTTATGAGCACCTCCAGCAACCCGCATCCCGTACCCGCCAAGACGAAATTGGCAAAGCTCGCCGCCCTCATCGCCATCACCGCCATGCTCGGATGGCTGGCCCAGTTGGCCGGCATTGCGGCGGAGACCCGCCAAACAGTCGCGGTCTGCACGTTCAGCGCGGTGATCTGCACCACCCTCTTCTTCTGGGAATACCGCCTCGCCGCCGCCTTCCTCGGCATCGCCCTGCTCATCGCCACGCGGGTGTTTACGCTCAAGGGTCTGCTCGCGGCGACCGAGTTGGACATCATCCTCTTTCTGATCGGCATGATGACCATCGTGGGCGTCCTCAAAGACCTCGGCCTGTTCACCTGGATCATCCAGATCGTGATCGGATTCCGCAGGATGAACGGCTGGCTGTTCACGCTGATCCTCTGCCTCCTCTCCGCCGTCATGGCCTCGCTCGTGGATGAGGTGACGTCGATCATTGTCGTGTTGGCGCTCGTCTTCCAGGTCTGCGACACCCTCAAATTGAAGCCCACGCCCTTCGTGCTGATCGCCGTCATGGCCACCAACATCGGCTCGTCGGCCACCATGCTCGGAAACCCCGTCGGCGTGTTCATCGGCACCAAGGCCGGTTTCACCTTCGGTTATTTTCTGCAACACGCGACCCCCGTGGCGATCATCTCGCTGCTCGTCGCGACCGTGACCTGCATGATCTGGTTCCGGAAGAGCATCCGCCAGATGTCGCAGCGGATGGCCGAACGCCGCCGCGCCAACGAAGGGCTCGGTCCGCTGTTCCGCATCCCCCACCGACGCGGGCTGGCGGTGTTGCTCGGCACCGTGATCCTGATCGCCTGCCATCACCGGTTTGAACTCCTGCTCGGCCTGATCGGTCCCGGCGTCCTTCCCGCAATCGCCGCGCAGAACAAGAATGCCTTCCTGATCATCACCCCGTTGATCGTCGCGGGATTGCTGATGTTTTACCGGCCGAATCGGGCCCGGCACTACATCGAGCACGAGGTCGAATGGTGGACGCTCCTCTTTTTCATGATGCTCTTCGCCGTGGCCGGCGGGTTGGAGCAGCAGGGCGTCACCGAGGAGTTGGCCAACAAACTCGACATGCTGGTCACCGGCGGCCCCAAGGCGATGGTTCCATTCGTCCTTTTTGTCTCGGCCATCGGCTCAGCCTTTGTCGACAACATCGTTTTTGTGGCCGCCTTCGCCCCGGTGATCGAAACGCTTCAGAACAGCGACCCGAGTTTCTCGCTCCTGTGGTGGGCGCTTCTCTTCGGCGCGTGTTTCGGCGGCAACATCACAGCGATCGGATCAACGGCCAATATCGTCGCTCTGGGGCTGTATGAGAAGCGCTACCATTCCCACATCGGTTTTGTGGAATGGCTGAAGATCGGTTCGGTCGTGGGCCTCGTCACCGGTCTCGTCGCCTGGGGCATGATGGTCGCCATGCCATCGCCCACCGCCCAGGATGTCCATCACCCGACGCCGGCGGCGGCGTCGGGTGTGGACGATTAAGCGCCTCAAGAAGCCGATCGCACAATCGGACGCCGCGTCGTCAACACCCGGTACAGTTCGTCTTCCGTCTTGGCCGACAGCACCGCCTCCCGGCCCACATCGTCCAGGGCCACGCGCAGTCCGGACATGAACTCCAGATACGGCACGGTCTCCTCCTCGGCGCAGAGCACGAGGGTGAAAATGCGCGACATCTTGCCATCCAACGACTGGAAGTTGACCCCGTCACGCTTCACGCCCACGGCGCACACGATGCCGTGTACCGCGTTCGTCCTGCCATGGGGGCATGCCA
>CAZOJL010000047.1:19387-21071 GCA_964580075.1 uncultured Akkermansia sp.
AAGGAAATCTGCGTGTCGTTGCAATGGATTCCAAACACCATCGCGTCTTTGCGCACCTGGTAGACGCCGTTGGCGCGATCCAACGCATGCACAAAACAACCCTCTCGCCGTAATCCGTCGATCAAATGACCGAACAGCAGCACGGTCACCTGCCGGGTTGGAAACGCATAGATCATCAGCGGCAGCAGTTCGACATCCTGGGAACGGTCACGCAACCCCGACCGCTTCGATTGGAACGCCCGCACCAGAAACGGCGGCGGAATCACGGTTGTCAGCAAGGTCATCATCACCGCCACGCCGAACACCTCCGACGAGAGGCATCCACTCGCCAAACCGATCCCCGCGACGATCAACGCCACCTCGCCGCGCGGAACCATCCCCAGCCCAATCCGCAGCCCCCCCCTCCAGTTGAAACCGCACAACAACGTGGGCAGTCCGCTGCCGAGCAGCTTGGCCAGAACCGCGACAATCGTGTACAGCACGCCGAACAGGAGGATCTTGGGGTTCAGGAACTGGGTGATGTCCACCATCATTCCCATGACCGTGAAAAAGAGCGGAACCAGAAAGGCAAAAACCGGATTCAACGACTCCCGGACCACATGGCTGATGTCGGTCCGTGACAGCGAAAGTCCCATCACGTAGGCCCCGATGATCATCGCCAAATGCACCTCTTCAAACAGTCCGGCCACGATCATCGCCAGCCCCAACGACATGATGGCGACCTCGTTATGGTTCCCCAACGTCTTCAACCCCGCCCCGATGCGCCGCGCGGCCACCACACCGAAGGCCGTCGCCCCCAGCCAGATGCCGATGGACTTCAGCGCGATCATCCCGATATTGCGCCAGTCAATCCCTTGAGCCACGCCCTCCGCCCCTGCGGCGCTGATCACCCCCATGCCGATCGCCAGCATGATAATGCCCAACACGTCATCCAGGACCGCACCGGCCAGAATGGTCGATCCCTCGGGCGTGTCGAGCTTTTTCCGCTCCGATAAAATGCGCGCCGTAATGCTCACCGATGTCGCCGTCGACATCACGCCCAGAAAAATGCACGAGGCGTCAAAAAACCCGTATACCCCCGGTTTCAACATCGGCAACAGCCACATGCCCATCAGATCGCCCGTGACGAAAGACACGATCACGCCACCCAGACCCACCAGCGTTCCCGCAACGGCATAGCGGGCAAACAACTTCAAATCCGTCTCGACCCCGACGAGGAACAGCAAGACCACCGACGCCACCGAACAGAACCCGTACAGCTCGGGAGAAACCGATGTTCCCTTCATCCGAATCAGGTCATGAACAAAAAACAACCCGTTTTCAAACCCGGGCAGCCAGGGAATCGCAATCCCTCCCAACAAGGCAGGGCCGATCACGATGCCGACGCAGAGTTCGCCCAACACGCCCGGCAGACGACATTTTTCAAACAGCATGTTCCCGATACGAGCCGCAAATAGAATCACCCCGATCTGGATGACCAATTGCGTCATCCGCTGGGTCAGATCCATCCCCTCGCCGCCACCCACGGCCTCCGACGCGCGCGCCAAGACCGGCAGGCCCGCAACAAGCGCGAAACTACTGCACACAATCAGAGTTGACCGATGATGACGCATAACAAGGAACTCCCGTTTGGAAGCGTGTAGTGAACCACTCGGCACCCCAAAAGGCAAGCAAGTAAATCTCG
>CAZOJL010000048.1:0-21019 GCA_964580075.1 uncultured Akkermansia sp.
TGGTGAAAAGCCAGACCGGCACAGCCGGCGAGGACGTAGCGGCAAAGCCGGGGTTGCGCGAGCGGCTCGACAGGCGGCTGGCGGAATGGAAGGCCGGGAGGGGTGGGAAGCCCGCCGATAACGGCAGGCCGCATGGGATGCCCGCCGATAACGGCGGGCCGCAGTAATAAGAGGCGGTGGGCAGTGGGCAGTAGGCAGTGGGTGCGGATGGCGATTGTGGCGGGGGCTATCCTGCTGGCCGGATGCACCGGGCCGCGGGTGGTGTTTGTGCCATCGGCGGACGCCCCGGTGCGGGCGGGTCCAGGGGTGCGCGGCCGGGTCTACGTCTGGACGGGGGCGGCGTGGGAGCTGTCGCGCAACCGGGTGCCCGTACCCGAGGGGCTCTACATCTGGGACGCCGGCGACACGGCGCCGGCGGGCGAATGACACGCGGTGGCCGGGCGACTCCCCCACCCCACCATTGCAAAACAGACCTTCACAGCAATGTGGAGGTCTTTTTTCTTGACCGAGCGGAACCGCGTACAGGCAAGCGGGCGTGCAAATTTCAGCTATTCTTCCGTTTGGTTTGTTTTGTTATTTGTTTGGTTTTTTTGGCAGGCTTTTTCAGCCTGCCTCAGGGTGTAGCACGAAAGCAAGCCTGACACGCGCCAGAAACAAAAAGCCCCGCTTTTATTGGTGTTTTTCAATAAAACCGGGGCGGAATGGAATGGAGCGGGCGAAGGGAATCGAACCCTCGTGTTGAGCTTGGGAAGCTCACATTCTGCCATTGAATTACGCCCGCAGAAAGCTGTCGTAAGAGTGTAAACCGAGTGGCGGTCTTCCGTCCAGTGGAAAATTATTTTTTGCCTTCCAGCTTGTCGGAAACGGTGCCGAAGCGGATCGTCTCCCTGGTTTCCAGGCGATCCAGCTTGCCATCACGGATCCAGGCGATGCGATCAGAGATCTTGAGCATTTTCACGTCGTGTGTCGCGGTAATGATCGTGCAGCCGTTGTTTTTCTGAAGCGAAGCGAGCAGTTCGATCACCTCTTCGCCGGTTTTGGTGTCGAGGTTTCCGGTTGGTTCGTCGGCCAGGATCACCGAGGGCTTGTTGATCAGGGCGCGGGCGATGGCCACGCGCTGCTGCTGACCGCCCGACAATTGCATGGGCAGGTGGTCGAGCCGGTGGCCCAGCCCGACCTGGCGCAGCACCGCTTCGGCGGCGGCGGTCGCTTCCGCGGGTGACGCGCCCCGGAGCACGGCGGGCAGGGCGACATTCTCGCGGGCGCTCATCACCGAGATCAGATTGTAGGACTGGAAGATATAGCCAATCTTGTTACACCGGACCCACGCCTGTTTCTCCTCGGGCATCTTGAAGAGATCCTCGCCCATGAAGTGGATTGTCCCAGAGGTCGGAATGTCCAACGCGCCGATCATGTTGAAGAATGTCGACTTGCCGGACCCCGACGGCCCCATGATCGAGAGGTACTCGCCCTCGTAAATGTCCAGCGTCACGCCGTTGAGCGCCCAGACCTCCTCCGCCCCGAGCGTATAGCGGCGGGTGACATTCTCCGACCGTGCAATCACATGCTTTCCATCACTCATGTTCGTTCCCGCTCCATCGCTTCGGGGTTAGTGGACTTCCTCTTCATGCAGATTCATCTGATCGGGTGTGGTGACCTTCGAAATCAGGCCGTCTTCGATCCACATGATGCGATCGGATTTCTTGAGCATCTTCAGGTCATGGGTTGCCGCAATGACGGTCACGCCCAGATCATCGCACAATTTGCGGAACAGCAGGATGATCTCCTCGCCGGTCTTGAGATCGAGGTTGCCGGTCGGCTCATCGGCCAGCAGAATGTCCGGCGAGTTGGCCAGGGCCCGGGCGATGGCCACGCGCTGCTGCTGCCCGCCCGACATTTCAGACGGCTTGTGCAGCGCCCGGCCTCCGAGACCGACCAGATCGAGGATGTGCAGCGCCTTCTCGCGGGCCTCTTCATTGTCGAGCCCCGCAAACGCCATCGGCAGCATGACGTTTTCGATGCACGACATCACCTGGATCAGGTTGTAGGACTGGAAAATATAGCCCACTTTGCGACACCGCAGCCAGGCCAGCTCGTAGGGATCGAGCTGGGCAATGTCGACCTGATCGATATAGACCTTGCCGGCCGTCGGCTTGTCCAGCCCGCCGATCATGTTGAACAGCGTCGATTTGCCTGAGCCCGACGGTCCCATGATTGAGAGGTATTCCCCCCGAATGATGTCGACTGTCGCCCCGCGCAGCGCATGGGTATCCGTATCGCCCATCCGGTACACCTTGCGCACCTCGACCGCGCGGATGACAAATCCGCTGCGAGCCGCCGCGTCGGCATTCTCAAAGAACAACTCGCGATTGAAAGCCATGCGCTTGTCTCCCCTCGTCATCCCCTATACGTTCGAACGCAATGCCGAGGCCGGGACCATCCGGGCCGCAAAGTTTGCCGGATAAATCGCCGCCACCATGGACAACAGCGTTCCCACGGCCACGCATCCCACACACGAGAGCGTCAGCCGCAGATAGGAAAGCTCCTGAAACAACAGGTCAAACCCGAACATCCCCCCGTAGATGAGGATCGGGATCAACGCGCCCAGCAGCGTTCCGGCAACCGATCCGGCAAACCCGATAAACGCGCTTTCTATGAGAAACATCCGGCGGATAAAAGACGAGAGCGCGCCGAGGCATTTCATGGTTCCGATCTCCCGGATCCGTTCCGTCACCGACATCAAGAGCGCGTTGGCGATACTGATGATCGTGACAAACAGCGAGATGACCGCCACCCAGATCGTGCGGAATCGCGCCTGTTCGGCCTGCGCCTGCATGCGCGCCATCTGCTCCAGCGTCTCCTTGCCGAACAGCAGGTCTCGCTTCACCCCTTCGGGGGTCTGTCCCGCATACGTGCGGCCCTCGACGGCATCCAGCAGACCGACCCGCGCCATGCCGCGCGTGAGGTCGGCGAGCGCGTGCGGAACGGCCCCGTCCTGGCCCAGCACCACGAGCAGATAGGCCCCGGCGCCCACCTCCTGCGGCGTACTCGGAACGCCCCGCGCAGACTGCCCGCCAGTAATCCGAATGGCGTCAAACGGCATCGCGTTCAGGCGATTCAGGAACAACTGCTCCGTGCGATCCATCGCGCCGTATACGGCGACAGCCAGCGTCTTGCCCGAAGCCGCCCCGACCTCGCTGCGGACCAGCGCCTCCATCAGCGTGACGACCTGCCGCACCTCCTTTTCACGCGCCAGGGACGAGCTGATCAACTGCCCGGCGACGTTACTCATCAGGAACGCGATCCCCAGCACCACGCCGCTCACCGTCACCAACGAACGCCCCAGGCGGATGCGGATGCCCTGCACCGCGATCTGCACCGCCCGGCTCATCGGAAGCCTGACCTGTTTGCCAATTTGATCTCTCATACCCGTACGACCTGTTTGTTGCCGTTTGTCCTGACACGCCCCGCCGGGAAGCGTCCCTAAAAGGGCGTTCCGGAAACCGCGCTGTTGACCAAGTTGGCCGCCACGCCGATCAGCGCAATCAGCCCGACACCCGTTCCGTATCCCGCCATCAGCACCGGCACTATCTGCAAGAAACGCTTATGGCCGAACCGGGGGTGAAAATAGAATTTTCCGATCATCGCGCCAACCACCAGCAGGATGAAGCCGTGCGGCATGCCGCCCACCGACTGCACAAAGCCGAAGATCGCCATGATCGGCAGCTGAAAACACGTGAGAATCGTGAACGTGACCAGCGAAAAGCTGAACGCACCGCCGATGACCCACGGATGCAAGGCCTGGAAAAAGAGCGGCTTTCCTCCCGTCACCTCCATGGTTGACGAAAAGAGCAGCATCGTGTTCTTGGCGTTCAATTCCCACATTTTCTGCGCGTAGGGATACAGGTCGGAGGGGATCACGCCGCTCTTCCAGATAAACGACCAGAACAAGAGGCTGAGGCCGAACGACAGCGGCAGGGTGATGGCGGTGGACTTCACGTAGGAGAAGAAGTTGGTGCCCGTCAGTTCGCTGACGCGGAATCCCACCGCCTGTCCGGCGAACTGATCCACGGGGATCGGCGCCATCCAGATATCGATGCCCTTGTATCCCGACAGGATGATCGCCGCCTCCTTGACCATCGGGATGGATGTGTGCTGGCCACAGATGCCGATCAGGCGGGCGTCGACATAAGACATGATCGGCGTATACACCAACGTGAACAGAAACAGGAAGTAGAGCGGAAACTTCGGAACCAGCCGGTGCGCGACGGCCACGACGCACAACGACGCGATCACATACAGGACGATGGCGATCCAGGGCGCGAAGTCTCCTCGGCCGGGCGGGGTCTGCCACAGGCTGACCCGATCCTTCTTGCGCATGCCCGCATCCCGTTGATCCGCCTTGTTTTTACGGAGCGTGCGCATCACATCGCGGCCGGTCTGGTAAAACGAGATGACCGTGATGCTCAGCGTAACGCCCAACCCGAAACTCCACCAGAAATCAATCGAATTGCCGAACGTGGTGGAAACGGTATCCATGCCCGGTTGCCAACGGGTGAGAACTCCCATCTTGTACAGGATGGGGTTCATGATGAGCGTTAGCAGAATGCCGCAGCCCGAGCCGACCATGGCCCAGAATGGCACAATCATGCCGGCCAGCAGGATGCCCAGATCAATCACGATCCCGAACGGCGTCGCCGGCAGCACCTGCTCCAGCAGACGGGTCATGTCGTACCACGGCAGCGGAATTATCATGATGGGTTTAGTGAGAATCGCCCCGGTGACCAATGGCACACCGACCTGGATGATGCCGAATCCCAATCCCAGAATAGCCCCGAGGGAGAACACCCGCCATTTCCACGTCGTGTGTTTTTCACCCGCCTCGGAGAGCGCCATGGTGCCGCTGGCTGCAATGGACGCGAAGGGAAACGGCAGCCGTTCGACATCTGACGTGACACGGAAGAAAAAGTAGCCGAGGGTGTAGCTGCGGATGGTCCCGACGATCGAGAGGAAGACCATGAGCATGATCGGGATAGACCAGTCGGCATGGAACAGGTTCCGACCCAGTATCGCCTCGCTCATGGGCTGGGGCGCGTACCAACTGGGAAACTTGCCGATGAGCCCCATATCGCGAGCGGCTTCGGAACGGATCAGGAACTGGCGCCAGATCAGATCGCCGATCGGCCCGCCGCCTGCCATCGTTCCCGCAACCGACAAGAGCACGCACAACTCCTGTTTGCTCAAGGTTTTCATCGCCCGGCGGGTCACTTCCGAAAAAATGATCAGCGTGACCCAGGATGCCGAAATGCCGCCGCCCGTCATCAGGCTGAGGTAAATCGATCCGGGCATCATCAGCAGGCCGCAGAAGAACGCGCCCACGACCGCCACCCAGGTAAACCCGTTTTTAAACTCGGTCGGTTCGTCAATGATCGAGCGGTACATTTCCAGCTCGGCATCCATGGATTGCCGTTTCCGTTCATCCGACATGGGGCTCTCCTTCCACGCGCGCCCGCTGGATCAGGGATTTGGATTCGTCGTACATTTCACTTCGCTCCCGTTCTGTCGCCGCGCGCCAATTCAAAAACTGCTTGCGCAGCACGCCCAGGAACGGTTTCAACGTCCGCTCCCACGAGGCGGTCGTTCCGCTCAGGCGGAGCATCCGGACCCGGGCGATGAACTCCCCGGTTTCCGTATCGGTGGGCAGCAGGATCTCGACCCGTTGCGAGACGCCCAGATCATAGGGTTTCAGCCAGACCGTCGCCACGACCGCCGGCAGCGCGCCCACATGGGCCGCCTCTCCCGGGCATTCGCGCAGGATGACCTCTGGAGGCGCCGCAAAGAATTGTCCGGTGCCCCCTTCGCCATGCGCATCCATCCAGCGGTGCATGTAGCTGAGAATCGCGACGCGGTCATACGGCGTGAAGGTGAACGGCAGATCGAATTCCATGGCGTCGTTCACGATCGGCGGCAGCTTCCACTCCCGGTTCTCGGACGGCGCGGCCAGTTTCGCGGCGCTGCGCGCGGGAATAATCGTCGAAAGCAGGACCGACCCGACGATCGCCAGCGAGGCGTAAATCGTCTCGATCGAGCTGTAATTCATGTTCATTCCCCGCGTCAGATTCAGCGCCGTCAGCACACGGCCGACGCCCTGGCTGAGCAGGTACCCCATCATGGCACCGACCACCGCATACACGGCGGCCTCCGCCATGAACATGAAGAAGACATGATTCGGGGCGATGCCCACGGCGTTGTAGACGTAAATCTCACCGCGCCGTTCGTAGACCGATCCGCGCATCGTGCTGAAGACCGTGAGCGCGGCAATGATGATCGGAATCAGAATCTGCAGCACGCCCTCAAACGTTTTGGCGCGAATCCGCGAGCCGAAGTAGGCAATCCCCTCAACGCCGTAATACGCCGGCTCCCCCACCCGCTCCAGATATTCCAGCACCAGCCGCCGCTGATCACGGAAATCAAGCGGCTCCAGCGGATCGGCAAACTGCGGCATCGTGTAGGCCGTTTTGGGGAAGACGATCTGACACGAGATGATCTTGGTCAGTTCGCCTTTCGACACCGGATGCCGGTCGACCAGGATGACATCGCTGCCCGTCAGCCGTTGCACGTCCTCGGGCAGGATCGCCGTGCCCGATTGATCGGTTCCAAGGGCCTGGATGGCGTTCAGGTCATACGGCAGCAGGCTCTTGCCGTCCAACCCCACGTATTCCGTCAAGGATAGCGCGTCGATGATCCCCGTCACATGGAAAGCCTCGCCGCGAATCTGCACGATGGCATTGGTTCCAACAAGATCTTCATCGCTGATATCCAGCGCCCGCGCCACGCTGTCGGGCAGGATCACGGCGGGCATGGCGCTATAGCCGGCGGCCAGCGCCGCTTCCCGCTCGGCCTGTGTTTGAGGCGGCCGGGAGAACCACCGGCTGTTCGGGGTCAGCAGCTTGTCGATCCCCGAGAACATCGGCTCGACCCACTCCATCTGCACCGATCCGTTGACCTTCACCCGCTTCTGGATCGTCCGCTCGCCGAGGCTGTACTCCCGATCGATCTCGATCTCCGGATTTTCCAGGGCGCTGGGATTCAACGGCGGCGTCAGCCAGGAATGCACCGTCACCGGGTAACGCCGCGCGTAGAGGTTGCGGATGCTGTCGACTTCCGCGTTGGACAGGGGCAGCAATCCGCGCTTCTGGATCTGGAGGCCGTTCCAATTCGTGCGCCCCGTGACGTTCTCGATGTTCACCAGATCAGACGAGACCGACGTGAAGCAGATCATGACGAAGGTGATCAGAATCAGCGTGATGCACGTCAGGCTCGTCCGAACCTTGCGCCGGCGCATGTTGTTCAGGCCGAGCATGAAGGCGGTGCCGATCACACCGCTGCGATTGACATCGGCCCCCTCGACCCGCCCCTCCTTGCTCCGCAACTCCTTGATGTTCTGTTTGAACTTGCCGCCCACCATCAGCGTCACGATCACCGTCAGCAGGAACATCACGAAACCGATCAGGATCATCATGGACGATCGCACCATCTGGAACGCGGGGTGCATCACGCGCAGGAGGCCGAAGACCACCAGAAAAACGCCGCCCATCGCGGCCAACTGCTTGCGGATATCGGTGAAGCCGAAAACCAGTTTTTCAAAGAAGAACACAAAGGGGACGAGCAGCCCGAGGTACCACAGGATACCGAGGACCGCCTGGGAAATCCGGGAGCGGATGACCGGATGGTTGTTGATCGCGTAGGACAGGCTGCGCCCGGCGTTCAAGATCGCGTCGAGGTTCAGGAATTCCGCGCGATTTTCACGGGCCTGGACGAGCCAACCCCGGCCCCGCTCATGGAAGTCGAGCATCCGCTCGTCGGCCATCCGGTACTGCTTCTGCAGTTCCAAACGACGCCCGTGCGTGAACAGCATGGACTCCGCCGCGTCGAAGTGGATGAAGGTGACGTTCGGTGTGTCTGCCGCCAGATAGCCGCGGCCCTGGATATCCGACTCGACGCGGTTTTGCTTTTCGGGATCGGGGTCGGCGTTGAGCATGAAGGCGCGGTACGTTTGCACCTGCGGATTGTCCGGAGCGCCGTCCAGCAATCCCACGTAGAACCGGAAATCGGGCGGCAGAAAAATGCCAGTCCCGTCCACCCGCAGATTCGGCGGCGCGGAAAGCCCCGAGGCGGACATGAAGCTGACCCCGGCAAAAGACCGCATCGTCCGCGGATTGGAACGGTCGGGAAACGCGACATGCGTACAGCGGAACAGGGAAATGTTGGTCCGTTTGCCGCCGTTCAGCGAGGAGGCCGACACCCCCGTGACCTGTTCGGTCTGGAACACCCCCTTGGACGACCCCCCCACATCTTTGAAATAGCGTATGCGCCCCGCGTCGTCATACCGGGCGGCATCCGCCCGCTGCACCCCGCTGATCGTCGCCTCCCGGTGATAAAACCCGTAGGGACTGACCCACAGCGGCGGATAACTGTCAACCCCGGCCGTCTGCGTTACCGGGGAGTTCCACCCGGCCGTCAACCGGACAAACGTGTTGAAGGCCATCGGATGCGAAGGCACCATCTGACCGGTTCCCGCGGTGCCGAAGGCATACCCATTCAATTCCGAAATGCGGCCCTTGCGGTCAAGCGGCACCTTCTGAAACTCAAACCGGCCGTACGCCGTCTCAAGCAGGATGGGGGCGATCACCTGCAACTGACTCACGGGGATCGCCGTCGGCAACCCCCCGATTTCGTTCTCGGGCGACCCCATCCTTTGCGGAACGAAGGCGTAGTTGTCAACCGAGAAGGCCAACTGACCGAACAGGGACCAGACCATCGACGCGCGCACCGGCCCGCCAACGGCACGATTGGGATACGCACGACTGCCGCCGGCGTCCGATTTGCCCCAGTAGACGACCTTCCAGAGCGACTGGTCGGCCTCCCGCGGAACGCCATCCTGAAGCGCATTGGCCAGCAGTGTGCCGATCGGCTCGACCATCGGACCGGCATTGGCCAGGCCCGTCAGCACTGAGATGTCCTGCGCGCCGACCGAGCCGCCCGAGTTGAGCAGCAGGCTGATCGTGAGCGTCTTGTCATACCGTCCGAACACCTGCCTCACCGCATCGCAATCAGCCGCCTCCTGCAGCGCCTGCCGGTGATAATCCGCCACGTGTTCCAGATATGCGGTGAGCCTGGCGCGCATCTCCCATTCTGCGAACTCGGCCCGAACGGCGAGTTGGGGAAGCAACAAGGCGACCAGACTGCCCGCGCGGTCAGCCCGAAGCTGGTCATCCCGCATCTCCCGCAACAACGGGTGCTGGTTGGCGTCGTCACTAAGTTCCGCAGGGGTGGCGGTGTCGGGATTGAACGCCTCCCGATAGACCGGGCTCTCCGCCCGTAAATAGGCCAGTCGCGACACCAACGCGCGATTCTGCATCTCCAGCGTGATTTCGCCGACCACGGTTGAAACACCCTTGCTCAACCATTTGCGCAGCGGCGCCGCTTCCGCGCGCCACCACTGCGACACGTCCGAACCTTCCCAAATGGCGTCTTTCGCCAGCGCCGCCAACGTCCGCTCGGTCCACGCGAGTTGTTCGGCGTTCTCCTTCCGCCTGGCTTCAACGCGCGCCCGCCGCCGGTCGTCGCCGTACGTCTCGCCCACAGCACCCATCAACTGGCAGGCGCCCGCCAGGGCCTGGCAATGCCCGGCGGTCGCCACAAAAACAACATCGCGCGCCAGCTTGCCCGCATACGGGGCAAGCGCCTCCACCAGTTGCAGAAACGCGGCCAACGCGATCGCCTCTTCCCCGCCCGGAGCCAACTCGGGAACGACGGAGTTCGAATCGTAATAGGCGGTCAACACCAGCGCATCGGGATTCGACCCATCGCCCTTCAACACCCCGATGATGTTCCGCGCCTGCTTTTGCTCGAACCGGGTTTTGCAGCGGATCGTGACGTCCTTGCCGGCATGATCCTGGATCGCGCCACTGGCGTAAAACCGGGGGAACGGTTGTTCCTCGCCGCTCATCATCGCATCCCAGTTGCCCCGCACGTCCGGACTGCTGCGAAGTTTCAGCGAGGTTTCATCCTCGTAGACGATCACGGCGGGCACGCCGATGCTCGCCAGGCTGTACCACCCCCCCGCCGTCCCCAAGGTGGTCATCAGGATCGACCGCTCCGGATCGCAGCCATCCAACAGGGAAAGCGAGAAAGACTCAACCGACGTCAAGCGCGCCTGGATCCCCTCATCGGGAAGTGACGTGGGCAACAGACCCGAAGGCGCGAACGGATAGAGCGTCACGCCCTCCAGCGGCCGACCCTCCGCATCGACAATCTCGCACAGCTCGGTCATGGGAACCGAAACGGAAAACGTCTGCTTCACGGTTTCAAGCCCGGCACGGCGGAACGTCTCGGTGATCAGTTCCTCCGTGCGGTAAAAGCCGGCGCTGCCCGTGAGACGCGTGTTGACCCGCGGATCCGCGCCCCGCGTGGCCGCCTCGATCGCGGCCAGCGTGTCCTGAAACCGGTTCGTCGTCAGCGAGGCCAGCAACGGCGCCGCGTCACACTGCCCGGCAAAGACCGCCTTCGGCTTGCGGAAGGCCGGCTCAGCGACCTGGACAAAGACGGCCAGTAACGCCACGCCGATCACGGCAAAGACCGCACCCACAATGACGTGATCAGCCCATTTCGCTTGCTTCAACTTACTCATGGCAACCCGCTGTAAATGTTGGTGACTCCATTCGCCCGCAGGATCAGTCCGATGACATCGAACAGGATCATCGAGAACACGCACGCGACAAACATGCCGACGCAAAACGGAACGAGCGCATGGCGGATCGCGCGTGCGCCGCCAATCTTCAGGACAATCCCGCGGATGGCCCAGGCCAGCAGCGCCGGCAGCCAGAACGCGCCGTGGATCGGGGCGGGGCTCGCGCCGCCCATCATGTGGCTGCCCGCCAGCACATAGCCGAGCGGATGGAGCGGAAACCACATGAACAGGCTCCGCAAGACCGCCAGAACGATCGTGATCACAGCCCCGATCAGCAACCCCTTGGCATCTGGATTGGACAGCACGTTCATGCAGGCCGTCTCAGGCTGGATCAGCGATCCAGACGCCATCGCCCGATCCGCCGCCATCTCCGCGCCCCGGTAGGCGCCGAAATACCAGTTCTGACTGTAGGGCCAGCCCACCTCCATCGAATCGGCGCCCCTTCCATAGGCCCAGCACAAGACCGTGAATCCACCGATAAAGACGCCGCCCAGAACCCCCAGCCAGAGACCGGTGTTGATCTGCCGCGCCGGCACACGGAAATGCCGGCCGAGTTCCACCATCTCCACCTGGATCGGCGCAATCAGCAGAAAACACGCCGTGGTCATGAAGCCCGACGCGATCGTCGCCACCAGCATCCCCGTCGGGCCGAACATCGCAAATCCGCCGACAGCAGCCACAAACTGCATCCCGAAGTAGGGCGTCAGATAGGCCGCAGGGGTCCCGCACTCAGCCCGGATCTTGCTCGTCGCAAACCCGAGCACCATGATGTACCCGAAAAACAGCAGACTCGCCTTGACGCCCATCCCGGTCCACGAGCCCCACCACGCCAGAAACACGAACGACAAGGCCACCAGCGCGAGCGACATCCGGTGCTCCCCCACCTCGTCCTCCCGCGCGCCGGCCTTCGCCCGCCGCGAGAACGCCAACTTCACCGCTTCGATCAGATGACGCCGCCCGACATATATCGCCAGCAGCGCGTACGCGATGAACGCACCCATGTTCTGCTCGAAACGCCACGGGTAGCGCGGAAACCGATTCATGTTAAATGCCGGCCCGGCAAAATTCCAGATCTGAAACAGGAAGTAGCAGGCCCATAGCGAGAACAGGACGTCGGTCTGGATCAGCAGCGCGATCGAAAGGATCGTCAGACACAACAGCGGCACCGTAACGTCCTTGAGAAAGGCCTTGGCCAAGGGATTCTCCACCAATGGCGCCATGGGCGTGATCGGCCAGCTCAGATCGGGAACCGCCGGATTGTAATAGTTGAGCCCCCGGAGGACCCCGAACACGAGCGCCACGCCAAACCCGATCCACACCACCCGGTTGCGCAACAACGCCCATCCGCCGCCCTCCGTTTCCGAGAAGAGCTGCTTCGGCACCACCGTCAGCGGAAAAGAAAAACGCTCGTTATCAACCCACTGCCGCCGCATCAGCATGTTGAAACCCATGAATCCGGCAAACATCGCCGCAATCAAAACCGACCACGCCAGACCCGGCCTCACCCATTGTCCGAGCGGGATAAACCCCGTGACCAGGTAACGCAGCCCTGCAAGGCTCAGCAGACGGTCGGGCCGCACCACCGTGTTATCGCGCTCGTCCTCGGGAAGCGCCTCCCACGCGCTGGCCAGCACCACCCGCCGGCCCGAATAGATGCTCTCCACTGCCTCCACATTCATGAATTCCACGTCGTAGACCGCCACCCGCCCAGGACCGTTCAAGCGAACGGAAAAATGAAGCGCCTGATCCAACTCCGCCGGCACCGTGTACGGCGTTACGCCGATCCGCTCGAATCGGCCGGGTTGCGCCAGCGTCGGACGCGTCTCGGCCGAGGACACGTAGAGCATCCGTTCAAAACCATCGTCCGCCCGCGCGAAGACCATGACGGACGACCCGCGCTGCAGACCGTCCAACCGTATCAACATGGACAAGAGATGGCGCTCCCCGGGAATCAACACATCCCGGCCCGCGTCGTCACGACGCCGAAGGACGAATCCCAACTCAGCCGCCTCCCCCTCAGCCGCCTGCAAAACGGGCGCGGGCACGGAACCAAACCGTCCGATGTCAACGGTCTCAAATTCCGTCAACCCCCGCACCTCAAATCCCGCCAGTGAATTGGAAGCGCCCTGGTCGAACCGTCCATTCGCCACCAGATTCGGCCCGTGCGGCCATAACATCGAGGGCAAACTCTCATAGGTCTTGAAATCGGAGTTGTTGGGAACCGCCACCAGCAGGCCCGTCATCCGGCCCCAAAGCCCCTGCGTCATCAACGGTGCCGATACAATCAACGCGACATACACCACAACCAACTCCGCCGCCCGCAGCCGCAACGCCCGCCGGAACAGCGCCAGCACGCCACACAGCGACATCACCACCAAAATGACCGCAACCGCGCTCCCAGCCGGGGAATTCTCCGCAATCATCCCATACCGGTCGAAACGCTCGGCATAAGAAATCCACACCGCCTGCAGAAAAACCGCAACCAGCAGCACCACCAGCGACCGCAGTGTCAGCCCCCGCGCCGGGCGTTCTTCATCAGCCATCCGTACACCTCAACTCGTAATTCCCCATCCAGGACAGAACGATTGCCAAAAAAAATACACAGAAGCGCGATTAGCAGAAAACATGCCACGCACGACGTCCAAATCAAAACAGCGATCCCATAACCCCTATCGCCCTGAGTAAGCCCGTGATTTAACCCGAAACAGGCGGCGGCTGTCAACACTTGCTTTTGGCGCATCGTGCAGACAGTTGACACACGTCTCGAAACATGTAATTCTGAGTGCGCTGCAATAAGAGCACCCCCATTCTTTTTGAGGAGACCCCGCCCATGTCCGAAACTGCCTACCGTATCGCACAAGACCTGTATGCCGAGCACGGCGTCAACACCGAAACGGCGCTCGCCGCGCTCGCCGATGTCCCGATCTCCATGCACTGCTGGCAGGGTGACGACGTGACGGGCTTTGAGCGCTCCGCCGCACTGGGCGGCGGGATCGCCGCAACCGGCAACTTTCCCGGCAAGGCGCGAACCGCCGACGAGCTGCGCGCCGATCTGGAGCATGCCATCGCCTGTATCCCCGGACCGCTCCGCCTGAACCTGCATGCCCTCTACGCCGAGACCCCTCGCCCGGTGGAGCGCGATGCCCTCCAGCCTGAGCACTTCTCCAACTGGATCGCGTGGGCCAGGACACACGGGCTCGCGCTCGATTTCAACCCCTCGTATTTCGCCCACCCCCTCGCCGCGTCGGGCTTCACCCTCGCCCACTCCGACCGCGGCATCCGCGCGTTCTGGATCCGTCATGGCATTGCCTCCCGCCGGATCGCCGCCGCCATGGGCCAGGCCCTCAACACCCCCTGCATCACCAACCACTGGATGCCCGACGGCTACAAGGACACTCCAGCAGACCGTCTCGCCCCGCGCCAGCGGATGCTCGAATCGCTCGATGCGGTGTTCGCCGAGCCGATCCCGGCCCACCTGAACATCGATGCCGTCGAGAGCAAGCTTTTCGGCATTGGATGTGAGTCCTACACCGTCGGCTCGCACGAATTCTTCATGGGCTACGCCACCACGCGCAACAAGTACATCTGCCTGGATGTCGGTCATTTTCACCCCACTGAGACCCTCGCCGACAAGATCTCTGCCGTCCTCCTCTTCGTTCCGGGCGTTTTGCTTCACCTCTCCCGTGGGGTCCGGTGGGACTCCGACCACGTGGCGACGCTCACCGATGACATGCGCGCCATCTTCCAGGAGATCGTCCGCGGCGGCTTCCTGTCACGCGTGGCGGTGAGCATGGACTATTTCGACGCCTCGATCAACCGCCTCGCCGCCTGGATCGTCGGCATCCGCAATGCCCGCAAAGCCCTCCTGGCAGCCCTCCTCGAACCGGTCGCCCCGATGCGCCAAGCCGAGGAAGTCTCCGACTTCACCACCCGCCTGGTCCTGCAGGAGGAGCAGAAGCTCTTCCCCCTCGGAGCCGTCTGGAATGAATTCTGCCGCCGGCAAAACGTCCCCGAGGACGGCCGCTGGCTTCCGCAGATCAAATCCTATGAAACCGATGTACTCGTCAAACGCAACTAACCCCCTACACAACGGAAAAACATGAGCGTTCAAGAAGACCTCGTCGCCTACGGAATCAAAATCGCCCGCGCCGGCCTCGTGGCCGGAGCCGGCGGCAACATCAGCGCCCGGGACCAGGACATCATCTGGATGAAGCCGAGCGGTCTGGCGATGGACGACATCACCCCCGACGATCTCTGCGGTCTCGAACTGGCCAGCGGCAGGCAGATCGCCGGTCCGCACAAGCCGACCAGCGAGTACAACATGCATCTGGGCATCTACCGCAACCGCCCGGATGTCCGGGTGGTCTTTCACACCCACTCCCCCTGGGCCTCGGGCATCTTCAGCTCCGGCGCCGAACTCAAGCCGATGTTTGCCGAGTTTCTCTGTGACCTCGGACGCGTGTGTTCAATCCCCTACGTGACCCCCACGACCCAGGCGCTCGCCGACGTCGTGTCCGACGCCAGCAAGGCCGCCGACACCCTCTTCATGGCGAATCACGGCATGATTGCCACCGGCGCCAACATGAAGCAGGCCTTCTACCGCTGCCTCGTCGTCGAGGATGCCGCCAAGTCCATGATCGCCGCCGCGATCGTCGGCACACCCCGGTTCCTCACCGCTGAACAACAAGCCGAACTCTGCGCGCTCGGCGCCGTCCAGCACCGGATCAAGACCATGACCGCCTGACCGGGGTCGATTACCCGAGACGCGTGGGGCTTCTTCATCGTCGCCCGTCATCGTCAACCGATTCTGTCTCCGGCCGGCGGACGAGAGCGGGCGACGAGAGCGGATGACGATTCCCTTCGGTCGATCCCTGATACATTCTCTTGCGGTCGTCGCATCGGTCGGTGGACGACTACGGCGACGACTACGGATGACGATTCCCTTCGGTCGATCCCTGATACATTCTCTTGCGGTCGTCGCATCGGTCGGTGGACGACTACGGCGACGACTACGGATGACGATTTCACACACAGACCCGCTTCGCGCATTTCCTGTGGCATTTGTCATGTTCTTCGGCGCGGCAGGGACGCCGCGCCCTACCGGCTTCGCACATTTCCCATGGGCATTCGTCTTGTCTATGTCGTTGGCGACTCAGGTAGGGCCCGCCGTCCCTGGCGGGCCGCAGGCTACTGAAAGATAGCAATCGGTGTCAGCGCGAAGCATCGGGTAGGGCAGCGGCGTCCCCGCCGCGCCGCAGGCTACTGGAAAAAGGCAATCATCGAAATCGGGATCGGGATCGGGATCGGGATCGAAATCGACAGAATAAATCCGAAAATTCGACCCCGATACCGATACCGACCCCGACCCCGATTCACACATACTCACATACTCACACACGCGCTTTCTCGTGGGCATTCATCATGATCTGCGGCGCGGCAGGGACGCCGCTGCCCTACCGGCTTCGCACATTTCCCATGGGCATTCGTCTTGTCTATTTCGTTGGCGACTCAGGTAGGGCCCGCCGTCCCTGGCGGGCCGCAGGCTACTGAAAGATAGCAATCGGTGTCAGCGCGAAGCATCGGGTAGGGCAGCGGCGTCCCCGCCGCGCCGCAGGCTACTGGAAAAGGCAATGTTGGCGCGATCAAGTACATGCGCCAACCGTGGTTGCTGCCAGTAGTTCAAGGCTATATATTCGCTTGAGGGCAGACCCCTCGAAACCCCATATAGTCACGATCCACGCTCTCTGGCCCCTTGTCCACTACGATGCCTTCAAGACTGGCGGAGTCACGATTGCCATCGAGGAGGGACACGGTCAGCGTGCGGCGGCCGGCGGTCTGGATGGTCAAGAAGCCCAGCGGCATGACGGCATAGGCGGCCGTGGCGCCCTGTTGATTCTGAACAAAGTCGCCTTCGTCCGATGCACACTTCCAGACCAGGCGCCTTTCTCCGCGACAGCGCACACTAATCCGCCAGTCGCCGGCAACAGGAAATTCCACGGTCCAACAGGCAACACCGTCCGCGCCCCACCGCCCTACCTGCTCGGCGTGTTTCCATTCGCCAAACTTCTCCATCCACTGCGCCTTGTGCGGCACAGCGCCAGTGACCGCGGCAAAGGCCGCCGGGAGCGCGGTTGGCAACAGCGGGTCAACGCCGGGCGTCGGGTCCACCTGCAAGGCGCCGGACACCGTCAGCTCGTACACTTCCGGATCACGCGAGGCCGTTTGCGGCGGAAGCCGGATCACGGTCCACGAGCCATGCTGTCGGGTGGCCAGGCGCGCGCCGGGTTCCCTGAATGGATGGACGCAGGTGACCGGGGAACGCAGGCCGGGAAGCCACAGTTGGCCCGAGGCTGGACGTTGGAGCACAATAAGGTGAAGGGCTCCGTTGGCGGAAACGGTGACATCGCCCCAAGGCAAGGCATGCCCCCAGGGTGACGGGGCAGTCCCGTAAACAACCTGGGGGTGGCGGGCAATCCATGCCCCGGCATCGCGCAGATTCTGTGCAGCCGCCTCCGGAATGCGGCCATCGGGGTCAGGCCCGACATTCAGGAGGTAGGCACCTCCACGAGCGGCGGCACCCGTGAGGCGGATCAGAATCTCACGCGCATCCTTCCAATTGCGATCGTACCAGGCAAAGGACCACGAATCGTTGGTGGTGTCGCAGGCCTCCCACGGCCCCGCGACGTTCGCCTGCGGGATCTCCATGTCGCCCTCGCTGGAATAGTCGCCCCATCCATGGCCAATGCGGCTGTTGACCAGTGCGTTCGGCTGGTTGCGACGCACCAGCGCATAGAGCTCGTCGATGTACGTCTTCTCCATCGCACCCGGTGTATCGAACCAGACAAAGGAGAGTTCGCCGTAGCGTGTGGTGATCTCTGCCACCTGCGGAAGGCACTTGCTCCGGAAGTAGTGCTCAAAGGTCGCCGGCGCGCCGTGATCATCCTGCGCCGGTCCGCCAGCGCCGCCGGGCGTTGTCCAGTCTTGAAAGTGCGAGTAGTAAAAGCCGAAACCGAGCCCCGCCGCGCGACAGGCATCGGCCAGCTCCCGCATGGGATCGCGGCCAAAAGGGCTATTCGCGATGGTGAAGGAATCGGCCTTCGATCCGAACATGGCGAAGCCTTCATGATGTTTGGCCGTGATGATGATATAGCGCATGCCGGCCGACCGGGCGAGACGCACAAAGGCAGACGCATCGAAATGGCCCGGGTTGAAGTCGCTGGCCAGACGCCGGTATTCGGCGACCGGAATGCCGGCCATGGCCGAATGCATCATCCATTCGCCGATGCCGTAATAGGTCTTCCCCTTCCACCTTCCGCCCAGGGAGGAGTAGAGTCCCCAATGAACAAACATGCCGAACCGCAACGCACGCAGGCGGGTGGTGACGGTCAACGAGTCCAAGCCGGCGCCGACCGCATCGCCTCCCCACATACGGTCCATGGTGACGGCATGAGCAGCGGGTTCAGCGGACGGCGTGTCGTTTGTTTCCATGGGGTTTCTTCCTGTCACTCGCACGGCATCGAAACGGGGTTGTTGACAGCAGCTCACGGCTGTTTATGCGCTTGAGGGCAGCCCCCTCGAAACGCAGGTCAAGGGCGGGGATCAAGCGGATCCAGGATCACCCGGAACACAGCGGCGCCGTGTTCCGCTACTTCGGTCCATGACTTCGGGGTGATTTCGACTGCGCCGTTTTGCGTGAAGGAAATCGCTTCGCCAGTACGTAAGTTCTCGACGCTTTGCACGGAACGAAAGTTCGTCTGCACGCGAAGGCAATCGCTTTTCGGCGCCTCGGTGACGTGGATGTAGTGGACGGTTGGATCCTTCAGTGAGACCGTAACGGTGCAGAAAGCGCCGTCGTTGCACCACCCCGCGAGCAGGCCGGACCCTTCGCCGCCGGTCGTCTCGAAGATCGATTCAGCAGCCCAGGACATGAATGATTCCATCGCGCCGATCATCGGCTTGAACTCCGCCGGCACGGTGCCGTCGAGCATGGGTCCGAGCCCCATGGTGTAGTTCCACTGACCGCGAAGCCCCAGCGAGCAAAGCATCTCGCGGATCCAGAACAAGGGGTCGCGCTGATAGTTCCCCAGACCCTGCACGTAGGCGAATTCCGCTGCAAATCCATCCGTGTACGGCAATGCGCCATGCCACCAGTCGTTGCAGGTCGGGATATCTTCATTGAAATCCTTCCTCGGCGGCAGACAGCCCACCCACTCAATCGGCTTGATGAGCCCGCCGGGACGGTTGTACGGCGGCTCGGTCCGGTTGGAAAGGAATTCGGTCGTAGAAACATCCATATCACGCGCATTAAAACGCGTATGACCATTGACCGCGACCACGGCGTCGGGAAGCAGGCGATGAATAAGCGCCGGCAGGTCCCCCAATTGCCACATCAGGCCGTCCAACCAGAACCCGGCAATCTTCGTACCGTGTCGTGCGACCAGTTCCTGCACCAGCGCGCGCAGCCCGGCGCCGTAGCCTTCCGGCGAGCGCAGGCATTCCCCGACCCAGGGTCCACCCTCGCTGTCCCAATGCCCCATGCTGCCCGGCACGTACAGCATGATCTTCACGCCGGATTTGGCGCCCTCCTCCACCAGGGCGCCGATGTAGTCGCGCGTCGCGATGTTCAGAAAGCCCGGCACTTTCGTCGGATACATCACGGCCCAGCCGTCGCAGGAATGGACCACGGTGAATGTGATGTATCTCGCCCGGACACGCATGGCCGTGGCGATGATGTTCTTCGCGAACACCGCAGGCTCCGGAGCGGCAGCCTCGAACTCGCGGATTGTTGAATATGCAAGCGGCCTGTTCCGCGGTCCGGCGTAGGTGTTCCCGCCGCCGGTAAAGAGCCCCCAGTGGTGGAAAAGCCCAAAGCGGGCAGGGCCAAACCACTGCATCACCCGCCTGATCCGTGCCTCATGTTCAGAAAGATTCATTATCACCCCTGGGATTCGTTAGGGTGCCCGACTTGAGAACCCATTGGGAAGGCGCTCCGTCATAGACCAGGCCGTGGACCGACGGCGCCGACGAGGCGCCGCTGGCGGCTCGGTCCTCGGCGACCGCCACGATCCGTAGCTCCCGCCGACGCACCAGGGACGGGAAGTCGCCCTGACGACGGCCCAAACGTAGCTCACACGACTCGTCGTCCCACGCCAACGGCGTGATCGCGGATTGGCTGGCCTGGTAGGCAAGCCCCTCGCCGGCATCCTCGTAGATGTCGAACGACCCGTTTCGCCCCGGATAGACGCGAATCTCCCATGCCGCGTCGGGACGTTCGCCGGTGTGATGCATGATGGGCCCCAGTGGCAGAATCGAACCGGAGCGCACGAACAAGGGGATACGATCCAGCGGCGCATCGGCCACGAGCGTCTGGCCGCCTGCGTGGCGGCGGCCGGTCCAGAAATCGTACCAGTCGGTTCCGACCGGCAGGTACACGGGGCGCGTCTGCGGCACACCCGTCAGCGCGGCGGAACCGGGGCCGTAGTACATCGGCGTCGTCACCGGGCAGACCAGGAGCGCCGGCCCGAACATGAACTGGTCCTTTAAGTCATGAACGGCTGGATCGTCGGGGAAATCGAAGGCCAGGAGGCGCATGGGCGTGTAGTCGCGGTGGTAGGTCCAGCCGGCCAACGAATACAAGTACGGCAGCAGCCGGTACCGCAGGTGCAGCGCGGACACCAGCGCATCGTGGAACGGGGTGCCCGGCTCGCCGAACCGCCAGACCTCGCGCGGGGTGTCCGTGCCATGCGAACGGAACAGGGGCAGGAACGCGCCGTACTGGAACCATCGGACATAAAGTTCGCGATAGCCGAGATCGTCCACGCCCGCGTCGAAGTCGCCGGTCCAAAACCAGGGATTGCGCGCGTCGCGCACGAAAAAGGCTCCGATATCGGTGGTCCACCATGGACAGCCCGTGGCGCAGAAGTTGAGTCCCGCCGGAATCTGCCGGGCCAGCGTTTCCCAGCGCGCCGTCACGTCGCCCGACCAGGTGACGGTCCCATAGCGCTGCTGACCGGGGTAGGCCGAGCGCGTGAGGTTCAGCATGCGCCGGTCCGGCGCCTCGCGCAACTGGTTCTCGTACAAGCCCTGCGAATGCACGAGCGAGTAGGCATTGATGTATTCGGGATCGAGGTGTTTCTTGAATTCCGTGGTGTCCACGAGCATCTGCTGAAAGGGCTCGGGTTTCACCCGGCCGTTCCAGTCGGCCTCGAACGGCTCGGTGCAGTCGCACCACCAGGCATCGATCCCATAGCGGAAATACCCCTCGCG
>CAZOJL010000049.1:0-20800 GCA_964580075.1 uncultured Akkermansia sp.
ATATGAGGGGTCGCACCGCGTGGAGCGGGGCGGGAGTTGGGGCCACTTCGCGGACGACTGCCGTTCGGCGTATCGCCTCGACTACTGGCCGGATTTCCGGTACGGCAACTTCGGCTTCCGCGCCGCCAGGACCCTGCCATAGCCGGGTACGGCTACCCTCACCCCGGCCCTCTCCCAGACGGGAGAGGGGGAAGCGAAACGGCACGCGCGGTAGCGCAGGTGCCGACTCGCAACGGGGGTGCAGGGGGTGGCAACCCCCTGCCGAAATTTGGAAAAAGGACGACGTATGGACGTGAGGGTGATCACACTGAGGTATCAAGAGGGCGTGCAGGGTTTCCCGGAGGGAGCCTTGCGCCAAGCCACGGCCGGGCGCGAGGTGCTGGAGGCGCGTGAGCATTATTTTATGCATGGCAATGTGCCGCATCTGGCGCTGGTGCTGCTGCTCGGGGATGGGCCGTCCGCCGAGGGTTGGAAGCCGCGCGATCCGAATGCGCCGAATCCCGAGGACAGCGTACCGGAGGACCGTCGTCCGATCTATCGCGACCTGAAGCGCTGGCGCAACGACCGGGCCAAGGCAGACGGCAAACCGGCGTATGCCATCGCCCGGAACACGCAACTGGCTGAGATTGTGAACAAGGCGCCGAAAAGCCTGGCGGATCTGAAAGAGGTGCCGGGGATCGGCGAGGCGTTCTGCCGGGACTATGGGGCGGAGGTGCTGGGGTTGATGGCGGGATGCGGGAAGGGCGAAGCGGGCGAGGGAATCGAGAGAATCGAATGATTCGATTGAATCGATTCGGTCGATTCCTTCGAGTCTCGAAAAGCGAAAACTGAGTGAAGTCACACGGCCAGCTTTGGGGGCGGATCACGTCGGCGGAAAACCTGCTGGCGGCGTGGGACCGCGTGCGCAAGGGGCATGCAGGGTCGCTGGCCGTGCAGGCGTTCGCCCGCGATCTGGAGTCGAACTTGGCCGCTCTTCGAGGCGACCTGTTGGCCGGGGCTTACGCGCCGGGAGACTATCAGCAGTTTCGCGTGCATGATCCCAAGCCGCGCACGATCAGTTGCGCACCGGTGCGCGACCGGGTGTTGCACCACGCCCTCTGTGGTGTCATCACGCCGTTGCTGGAGAGGGGTTTTACCGAGGACAGTTACGCCTGCCGCGAAGGCAAGGGGACGCACCGGGCTTGCGCGCGGGCCAGGGATTTGGTCAGGGCGCACCCGTGGTTTTGCAAGATCGACGTGCGGCACTATTTCGACAGCATTGGGCATGACCGGTTGCTGGCGGTGCTGTTGCCGAAATTCCGCGAGCGAGAGGTAAAGGAACTGATCGAGCGGATTGTCCGGCATCAGGTGCCGGGGCAGACGGAGGGGTGCGGTCTGCCGATCGGCAACCTGACCAGCCAGTGGTTCGCCAACGCCTATCTGGATGGTTTCGACCATCATGCGAAAGAGAAGCTGCGGCTTCCCGGATATATCCGCTACATGGATGACATGGTGATGTTCGCAGAGACCAAGGCCGCGTGCTGGCTGGCGCTGGATGAGGTCGAACGGTGGCTGAAGGATGAGCGCGGATTGGAATTGAAGGCCGAGGCGACGCGGCTCGCGCCGGTCACGGAAGGGTTGCCGTTTCTGGGGCTGCGCATCTTTCCGGCCTGCTGGCGCTTGCAGCGCGAGCGGTTCCTGCGGACGCGGCGGAAATTCGCGCGGCGCGAGCGGGAGCACCGCGACGGGCGTTTGGATGAAGCGCGTTTGCAGGCGTGCGCCGCTGCGGCGGACGGCGGGGTGCGATGGTTCGGATTCAAGAACATTCTCAAGACAAGAACAGATTGGGCAGCCGGAGAAGGTGCGGCGTCGGGGTCGAACCGCGTGAAACGGGGCGGGAGTTGGAACAACAACGCGAACAACTGCCGTTCGGCGAATCGCAACAACAACTGGCCGGATAACCGGAACAACAACATCGGCTTCCGCGCCGCCAGCACCAGGCCGCAAGGACAGGCAGGGTCCCATCCGGCCATGCCCGCGTCCCGCGCAGGCGGGAACGAACAGGCCCGGCCCCGGGCGACTGGTAGCGCGGGCGAACGCCGCGCCGGGGCATTCTTCGGTTACGAGGCGTTATGAAACCATTGAGAATCTACGTTGATACGTCTGTCGTTGGCGGTTGCCTGGACGACGAGTTTAGCGACGCGAGCCGCAAGTTGATGGGCCTGTTCCAGAAGAAGACTTTCGACTGTATCGCGATGAAGGACAACATCCAACAGCGGTTGCTCAAGCAGATGGAGGGTTTCTCCTACGAGCAACGTCGTGTGGCGATCCAGAGTGCGTTGGAGAGCAGCCGCTCGCCGATCGGCGAGTTTTGGCGGGCTTTGGAGCGCAGGGAATCAATGCGCGCTGGACGCGTCGCCGAGACGGGCGAAATTTACAGAGCCAACGTAGGTCGGGATCACAATCCCGACCAGGTTGTTTCGCCTGAAGGCGGGACTACGAACGGCGGCAAGAGGAACGGGGTGAGGCACATATGAAAGACACGTCAACGTATTCGGTCTCTCGGCTTGTTCTCGCGGCGCTGCTGCTGGCCGCAGTAACCGCTCGCGCCGGCAGCCACACGGCGCAGTCGGCGGTGTTTGCGGTGAACACGCGGGCGACGACGACCGTCAAGGTCACGGGCGTAACCAGCCGGTATTGCGACGGGCCGTATGGCGGGACCGGACGGCACGTGTATTTTCTGGAAGGGGTAGACTTTAGTCCGATCACCGGCATGTCGGGCTTGTCGGTCGAGTTCACAGCGCAGGTCGACTGGGGGGGCAAGACTGGGCTCCGGCTGGAGTTCAACGGGATTGACAACGGGATGAGCCTGTCAAGAATCATAGATGTGAGCAGTCTGCCGGTCGACAGCAAGCTGGAAGTCGTGGCCGTGGCGAGCGACTGCACGCGCTCACTCCCGTTCCAGGCGAACTTTGACGTCGTGTCGAAACCTCCTGTGTTCGGGGATCTGTTGCATGCCGAGGCGCCGTTATTCACGAGCGGCCAATTGGATTACAGCACGCCGTCTTTAGATTTTTCGCCTTTTGCGGCCATCAGCGGTTCATTAAATCTGCCTAGAAATGTACCCGGCCTGTCCGGTGAGGAAATGAAGATTGCCCCGTCATTCAAGGTTTCCGTGAAGGTGAATGGCAATGCCGGCACGATGCATGTCAAACCTGCAATCGGGGCGAAAGGGGACATCAAGATTAACGGAACACAATCGCGTAAGCCAAACGGTCAATTCGGCAAATTTGCAGGACTCGAAGCGGGGTTATATGTCGAGGCAGATATTATTTCCGCTTATAATCAAGGGGCATGGGCGCTTTCGCAAACTTATGTTGGACTTGAGGTGGACGGGAAATACAAAACGCCGCCAGTTTATTACGGAATATTTTTTGGAAGAATTGATGCGGAGTTAGTCTTAGCGCTTTCGTACCAAATTCTAGCGTTGTCGCCATCAGGCGACCCCGCGTCTGTTTTTCGTTTCAATAGCGACGCCTGCCCAAAGATCAATTTGGTGGCCGGAATTGGCGCGAGTGGATTTATTGCTGGCGAATTATATGGTGGGGGGGGAGGTATTTTGGATGTGCGCGGCGGTCCTCCGATAGTCCTCCACAAATTGGGTCTCAAAGCTCAAATAGGCGGACGGCTGGTGATTCTGGGTTATGGGAGTGGTGATAAAGACTTTTGGACCGGCACGTATTGGATCAAGAACACGGAACTGGGTATCGACAGACTGGGTTTGTCATCCATGGCGTCGCCGCTGATGATGTTATCCGAAGGGGCTTTGCCGCTCAAACTGACCGCTCTCGACACGCGACAGTTTCAGCCGCTGGGACGCGATTACCAGAAGCGCAACAGTTTGAAGACACTGACGATGGCCAAACCGGTGCAGAGACTATTGGCTTTGACGGGCGGTTCTGAGACGGCGCTCGTGGTTGACGGCTATCCGTATCCCGAGCCGGCGGTGGTTGCGGCGGGCGCAACGAACCATGTGCTGTATGTACGCGACAATGCGGGGCGGCTGGCTGAGAACCGCACCGAACTGGTGGATGTGTTCAACGCGGGCGAGGGGTGGTCCGCCGCCGTTCCGGTATGGGATGACGGCACCGGTGACTTCTCGCCACAGGTGGCGGCGCTGTCCAATGGCACGCTGCTGGCGGTTTGGGCGAACGGGCGGGAGGCCTTGACCAACGGGGCCACGCTGGACGAGGCGCTGCGCGGGCTGGAGATTGCGGTCGGCGAACGCGATCCGGTGACGGGTGACTGGACCTGCCGCAACCTGACGGCCAATGCTTATCTGGATCACAGTCCGATGCTGTCGGTTGCGCCGGACGGAAGCGCCATGACCGCGTGGATACGCAACCGAAACCAGAACCCGACTGGCACGCCGGACGAGCCGAACCGTATACTCTTCTCGCGGCGTGTAGGCGGCGTGTGGGCTGAGGAAGATTACGTGGCGGTGAATCTCGGCACGGTGACCTACTGCGACCTGGCCTACAACGGCACGCAGGCGGCAATTGTTTTCTCGATGGACAACGACGGCGACCTTGAAACGCAGGGGGATCAGGAAATCTACGGCTGCGCCTTCAACGGCAGCCAGTGGGGGCCGTATGTGCGGCTGACCTCCAATGCGGTGCAGGACACGCGACCGTACGTGCGATACGATGCGGAGGGACAATTGCTGGTGGTCTGGTATCAGGATGGCAAGGTGATGTCGGCCACGGGGCTTGCGTTGACTGATCCGGTGACGGTGGGCGACATGGGAATCGGCAGCGGCGCGCAGGATTTCAAGTTGGCTACCGGACCCTCAGGTCAACTGGCGGTGGTCTGGCCGGGAGTAGGCGCGGCGGGCGAGGCGAGTCCGGACCCCTACATCATGAATTATGATCCGCAACAGAAATTATGGAGCCGGGGTGTGCGATTGCTGGAAGACCCCGCGCTCGAACGCGGTTTCAGCGGCGCGTTCGGCGCAGATGGTCGGCTGCGGCTGGCGTATTCCAAGGTAGCGATCAGCGAGGATGCCAACGGCGTGCCGGTTTTTGGCGCGGTTGATTTGTGCGTGCTCGACCATCCGATCGGCCCCGATCCGGCTATTGCTCAATATGGCATCGCGCTTTCGACCAATTCGGTGTCTGTTGGGGAAAGTGTGGGGATTTCGGTGACGGTCGAGAACCGGGGCGACCTGGCGGTGTCCAATCTGGCGGTGTGCGTGTACGAGGGCAACCCGGCGTCGGGTGGCGTGCTGCTCGGCGGCACTCAGCGCGTGGCGCAGGTGCTGGGCGGGACATCGGCGGTGGTGACCGTGGCGTGGACGCTGCCCGATGCGGTCAGCAACGTGGTGCTTTACGCCGCAGTCGATCCGGCGCTGGAGACCGACGACCGCAACCGGGCGAACAACACGGCGACATTGGCGGCGCTGATGCCTGATCTGTCGGTGGATGGCGCGTCGGCCCTAAACGAGAGTACGAACGTGCGTCTGGTCAAGGCCAGTGTGATGAACGAGGGGGCGGTGCCGGTGGCGGCGGGCACGCAGGTGACCTTCCGGCGCGGGGCATCCGACGGCGCCTTGCTGGCCGAGGATACGCTGGGCGCGCTGGTGTTCGGGTCAAACGGCGTGTACGACGCCGGTTTCCGATGGGACATGGGCGGGACAGTCTTCACGTCGGCGTTCGAGGTGGTCTACATCGCGGTGGATCCGAGCAACTTGGTAACGGAAATCGAGGAGCGAAACAACTCGACGGTCGTGCAGGTGATGACCAGCCTGGACACGGACGGGGACGGATTGCTGGACGGAGAGGAGCAGCGGCTCGGCACCCGGGTGGAGCTGGCCGACACCGACGGCGACGGACTGAGCGACTATGATGAGGTACGCATATATGGCACCAATCCGCTGCTCAAGGACAGCGACGGCGACGGCTCGAACGATGCTCAAGAGATCGCGGCAGGCACCGACCCCAACAGCGCGACGGACATATTCAAGATCGTGGCGGCTGACGGTTCAGTGGACTACGTGATGAGTGTGACATGGAACGCCAAGTCGGGCGGCGTCTATCGCGTCGAAGCCGCGCCTGCGGTTGCAGGGGCGTGGGGTGATGCGCCGACCGGGGCGGGCGACTACGGCGCGAGCCTTCAGACGGCGGTATCGAATGGCGTGTTGAGGTATTGCGACACGCAGGGCGGGGTGACGAACCGTTTTTACCGGGTCAGACTGGCCACGCCATAGGAGCGGGCAACTCATCGCCTTTATCTGGCAAACCAACGCAGAAATGGCATTCAGCCGCAGATATTATGGCACGCGGTTTGGAGGAATAGGATCGCTTAGTATGATGTTGCAACTTGAGGTAAGGGCGCGGTACGACGCGCGCAGCCATGCGGCTTTGTCGCGCGCGCTCGATCTGGCACCGGCCTACTGCGACTGGCGCGGGCGTGATCCCGGGCCGCAGGTGTCCGCCGATGAACGCTATGCGGCCATGCCCGCGTTTACCAAATGGTAACCGTTCACGGGGTATAAGAGGGAGGTGGCTATTTTCTCTGACACAATAATCCATCGTTCCATCCGTTCTACCGAGTAACCTATGGCCGCGAGCCCTTTGAGCGATGACGAGGTTCTGTTGCAACGTTACCGGGCCGGCAGCTTGGAGGCCTTTGACGAGCTGGTGCTTCGGCATTCGCGTGCGCTGTTTTCCTACATTCGCGGCATGGTGGGCCAGCAGGAGGAGGCCGAGGATCTTTTTCAGGACACGTGGGCGCGGGTGATCCGCCATGAGGCGTCGTTCCGCGGCGGCACCGTCCGCGGTTGGATTTGGCGGATCGCGAAGAACGCGGTCATTGACCGGCTGCGCCGCCACAAACCGGACGATAGCCTGGACCGGCCGATCGGGGAGGACGGTTTGCGGCTGGCCGACCAAATCGCCGCCGCCGGCCTACCGGTTCCCGATCAGGTGGACGGGGCTGACCTCGGCATCCGGATCGCCGTATGCGTGGAAAAACTGCCGCGCGCGCAACGCGAGGTTTTCCTGATGCGGACGGTCAGTGATTTGAGCTTTAACGAGATCGCCGAGATCCTGGCGATTCCGCTGAACACCGCCCTGGGGCGGATGCACTACGCGGTCGTGCGCCTGCGCGAGGCGCTGGCCGACGAATGGAGGGAACGATGAGCACACCGGATACGATGGATGAGGCGCGGCTGGATGCCGTCGCCGCGACGTGGGGGCCCGCCGTCAAAGCCGCTTGCGCCGGAGAACCGTCCCCCGAGACGCGGGCCCGTATCCGTGCGTTGGCGGAACAGGGACTGGGCACACGCCGCCGCCGGGTTTTCTTCGCGCGCCTCCGGTCGTATCGGGTGTCTGCGGCCGCCGCCGCCCTGATTTGCGCCACCACGCTTCTTGTGATCCGACCGACCGAAAGACACGTCCCCGCGCATCCCGCGCACCCGCTTGCCGCTCTGGATGGCATCCTGATGCTGGCCGCCAGCGATGACGCCGAGGTGGCGTCCTATCCGGCCGCCACGCGTCCAACCCGCGCCGAGACGGTGGCGCTCGCCCGGCGGCTTCTGGAGATGCAAGGGTTCCTCGATGATGACGCGGAAGACATCTTTGCACTCTGACCGAACGACACTTACTTAAGATGCTTTTGCCATCTTAATCGTAATCCTAATCTTGATCTTAATCTCCTGGTGGAGAACGGATTACGATTATGATTACGATTACGATTACGATTATGATTAGGATTATGATCGGACACATCGCTTAAGCAAGCGCCATTGCACTCTGAACCCGCGCCTCATATCCGGCGTAACCCCTACACCTGTTTCGCGTCTTTCCAAAGGGTCTCGATGGCGTAATAGGCGCGCGCCTCGGGCGCAAAGACATGGACGACCGCGTGGACGAAGTCCAGCACGACCCAGCCGCTGTCGGGCGTTCCGGAAAACCGGTAGCTGGCCACTCCCAGATCTTTCATGTGGCGCTGCACCTCCGAAAGCAACGCCTTCAGGTGCGGTCCCGACGTGCCCGTTGCGACAACGTAAAACTCGGTGATCGAGGAGATTCCCCGAACATCCCAGACGCGGATGTCCTTGGCAAGTTTATCCTCAAGCGCCTTTCTGATTTCGCCTGCAATCTCGTGTGCGTTAATGGCCCGCCTCCTCATTTGTCCATCCGTACAACGCGTGATCCCGGATGTACCGTTCGACCGAATCGGGGACAAGATAGCCGATTGGCAGCCGTTTGGCAATTCTCGCGCGAATCTCCGATGACGATACGTCGCTCAGCCGGCCCGTCACCACGTCGGCCAGAAGCCGCTGCCCCCGGGATTGCGGCAGATTCAGATCCGCCTCGCGCACGGGCCGGCCGGTGATGCCCGGGCGGTGTAGGGTCACCACACGGCACAGATCGAGGAGGCTGGCAACATCCTTCCACCGATGGAGTTCGAGCAGCGAGTCCAGCCCAATGATGAAGAACAATTCAGCGTCCGGATGGTGACCGGCCAGATGACGCACGGTGTCGATGGCGTATGAGACACCGCCGCGATCGATCTCCATCGTGTCGACTGCAAGCAGCGGATCTCCGGCGACGGCCAGCCGGACCATCGCCAGCCGATGCTCTGCCGGGACCCCCGCGGCCACGTCCTTGTGAGGCGGAATGCACGTCGGCACCACCAGCACCCGCTCCAGATCCCACGTCTCGGCAGCCGTGTGCGCCATCAGCAGGTGCCCGTTGTGAACCGGGTTGAACGTGCCGCCCAAAATGCCCAGTCTGGCCATCGTCTCACCCCTACAACAACAGCTTCACGCCCGGCACCGCCCGGAGGTCGTGGTCCAGCGTATCCAATTCTGCGCGCGATTCGACCCGCACCGACAGACGCAGCGTGCGGTATTTGCCGGTGCGCGAGGCGCGTCCTTCGTGCAGCGGCGTGACGACCGCCATACCGGCGAGTGCCGCCTGCAGTGCGACTTCGTCGGCGTATGCCTGCTCCACCACGATGCCGACGTGGTGTATGGCCGGATAGGCGGAGGGCACGCTGACATTCTTCATTGTCCGCCCCACTGCTTGCAGATTGCATCAAACCCCTCACGCGAGCCGACCATCTGCACGCCCACGACCGCGTCACCGCAGCTCACCCGCACGCGGCAGACGCGGCGGAGCGAGCCGTCGTCCAACCGCTCTTCACGGCACGCCTCGCCGCCGTTCATCACGCCGGCGGCATAGACCTCGACCGTGCCGACCTTCAACGCCACCATCGGTGACGGCAGCGCGTAACGCTGGAGTTCCCGTGGAGCGGCACAGGCGGCGGCGTTCGCGCCCGCGATCTTGCCTTGCAGGGTCGCCTCGCGGGCCGAACAGCGTGTCCCGCCTTCCCGTAACTGCGCCACGTCGCCCGCCGCAAACACGCCGGGCCAGCGCGTCTGCAACTGTGCATCGACCAGAACGCCCCGGTCGGTTTCAATCCCCGCGGCTTGTGCCAGCGTGCGGTTGGGAGACGCGCCGATCGAACAGACCGTGACATCGGACTCGACCTTGGAGCCGTCGTCCAGGACGGCCGTGACCGTGCCGTCGGCCTCACGCCGCAACATCAGGACAGAGCGATCGCAGCGGATGTCAACGCCGGCGGCGGCAACCTGCTCGTGCAGTGCCGCAGCGGCGGTCTCCCCCAGGTGGGGGGCCAGCAAACGGGGGAGCCGTTCGACCACAACCGGCTTCGCGCCCGCCATGGCCGCGCGGAGCGCGGTCTCGATGCCGAGGATACCTCCGCCGATGACCAGCACACGGGCGCCTGGCACAATCTGCGGGCGCACGTTCAGGGCGTTGTGCATCGTCCACAGCGCCGTCACCGGCATCCCTTCGCAGTACCCGTCGATCTTGGGAATGATCGGCACCGAGCCGCATGCCAGAACCACGGCGTCATAGGACGCGTCAGCCGCTTTGCAGACCACGCGCCGTGTTTCCGGGTCAAATACCACGACCGGTGTTTCGATGTGCAGACAGATGCCCTTCGCCGCATACCACTCGGCGGGATGCATCGCGATCCCGTCGGGATCGGCCTGCCCGCAGGCCACGGCGGTCAGGCGGGGACGGAAATACGGCACCCCCGACTCGTTTGAGAACAAATCCACCTCTGCGCCGCCTGCAGCGGCAGCCGCCGCCGCCTCAACGCCCGCATGTCCCGCACCGATCACCGCGATTTTCATGATTCCGCCCCTTTTTCACTAGCCGTCCCGAACGCCCTACCGTTTTTCTCGCTCACTCCGTTCCCGCCTGTTCAGCACCCCATCGCTGTTGCCGCTCTCCCCGCCTTCACGCACCCGTCCTCAACGCCGGATCCAACTCATCGCGCAACGCATCGGCGAGCTGGTTGAAACTCATCACCAATGCAAAAATAGCCACCGAGACACACGTCATCTCCCACCAGACCCCCTGCCACAGGCGCAGGCGCGCATTGTTGATCATGATCCCCCACGAGGGCTCGCCCTGCACGCCAATGCCGAGAAAACTGACAAACACCTCGGTTGCCACAGCCGCGGGAAACCGTAATGAGAAACAGATTAGCACAATGTGGAGGACATTCGGCAAGATATGTCGGAACAAAATGCGCGCATGGCTGTACCCCAGCACGCGCGCCGCCTGGACATAGGCCCGGTCGCGGTGCTTGATCGTCTCGGCCCGTACGTTGCGGCAGACGCCGACCCACGTGGTCAGCCCGATGCCCAGATACAGGCCCGCCAATCCCTGTCCGACCACCAGCGCAACCGCCAGAATGAACAGAAGCCCCGGCATGGAGGCAATCGTGGCGCACAACCAGTTGACCACACTGTCGACACGTCCGCCAAAGTAGCCGCCGAGGCAGCCGAGGATCACACCGAGCGGCAGAGCGATCAGCGAGGTGATGATGCCGACATGGAACGCGATACGGGCGCCCTGGACGACGCGCGCCAGCACATCGCGTCCGAGGTTGTCGCTGCCCAGCGGATAAGCCCAGGTGGAGACGCCTGGATAAGCTGCGGTACCCCGCCTCCAACGGAGCGGCGCGGGCGGCAGGTACCGGTGGGTTTCGTTCACGCGGTTGTACGCCGCCGTGCGGTCCGCCAGCCGGCTCATGCGGTATCCGCACTCGCCCCAGATCGCGGCCGCGAGGTAGACCCCGACAACGATCAGGCTCCACCGGGCGTCACGTCGCGCCCAGAGCCGTTGCCACACTGATGTCGTTGCGGTACGCATCCGTTTACCTCAATCGAACCCGCGGGTCGAGCCAGGCGTAGCTCAGATCCGCCAACACATTCACGCCCTGATACAGGAGCGCGCCGATCACCACGACGGCGCGGACCACCGCCATATCACTCGAGTGCACCGCGTTGAGGCTTGCGCTCCCGAGTCCCGGAATGCCGAAGAAGCTCTCCAGCAGCAGGCTGCCCGTAAAGAGAAAGGGAACCGAGAGGCTCATATAGGTGACGATCGGGATGAGGCTGTTACGGAGGACATGCCGGAACATCACCCGTTGCGTTGTCAGCCCCTTGGCGATCGCCGTCCGCACGTACGGTTTGTCCACCTCGTCGAGAATCGCCGTGCGGCAGAAACGGATGTCGCGGCCGAGTCCGCTCGCAATGCCGATCAGCACCGGCAAGGCCAGATACGTCCAATGTTCGAACCCCCAGATTGGGAACAGGCGGAGTTTATAGGCGAGCACAAACTGTCCGGCCAGAACCCAGATCACATAGTTGACGCTCATCAGGAGGGTCGAGACGGCCAGGACCGACCGATCCGCCGCACCGCCGCGGACGAACGCGCACCAGAGGCCGAACAGGATCGCCAGCAGGGCGCCGCCGACCAGAATCGGCACGGTCAGGGCGAGGGACGGACCGACCCCGTCGCGCAGGACCGCACCGACCGGGCGTCCGAGATCCGAGGACTCGCCCAGGTCGCCCCTGATCAGGCCGGCCAGAAAATGGACCAACTGCGAATCGAACACATGCGCCGTGCGTCGCGCGAGCCGCACCGACGCTCCAGCCGCGCCTTCGACCGTGATCGCCTCGGCCACGGCGCCCGCGGGGATCGTGAGGCGTGCCTCCCATGCCGGTCCGTATCCTCCCGTGGCGGCCACCTGCGCCGTTTCGCGCGCGCCCGTTGCGCTGTGGCGGCGCACGACGTGCACGGTCACATCCCAGCGCTCGGAGGCGCTCCCGGTGAGCCGCCAGACGCCCGCTCCGGGGGGAAAGGCCAGTGGCAGGGCTCCGTCGGGCGCGACAGTTGCGCCGGGAGCCAACACGCGCGAAGCCGACCAGTTGCCCGCCAGCAACGGCGTGTCGTAGCCGTACTTGGCGTCAAAGAGCGCCAGCGCTTCGGGTGTCGCGTTCTTCCCCAGTACGACCTCCGCCGGCGATCCGCCCACCACATGGAAAAGCGCGAACGTCAGCAGCAGCACCCCTGCCGTTGTCGGAATGACCTCCAGAAGACGCCGGATGATATATCGCTTCACACTACAAACTCCGCCCGCACACCGTCATGGCGCCGGCCACACGCCAGCCCCGATGAGATCGCGCCGGTATGATACCCGCTTTAAACGAAACCCGCAATTCATGTTGCATGGGGCGCATCCCTGTTTTATTGACCTTGCGATGTGGTACGGTAGGCCGCAACTCCGATTGCGGCCCATTCCAAGGCCGGAATCGGAGTTCCGGCCCACCGAACTCAAGCCTGTACTGAAACAGGGATGCGCCCTGTTGCATGCAATTCATGTTGCATTGATGGCGGCGTGTCCTATATGCTTAAGCCGGTTGTCGGGTTCGTGCCTGATTTCCCGCGTACCGCGTCGGGTGCACGCGTCGGGGCCATTGAACACGCATCGGGATCGGGGTTGACGGAAAGAGGAGGCTGAATCATGGCGGATTGGCGTGCAGAACTGGGTGGCATCATCAACGGCAAAGGGAGAGCAACGCGTGCGGAACAGGAGAACGCGCAATTTGAAGCGTTCTTGAGCGGGGTCGCCACGCCCGCCTTGCGTCAGGTCGCCGCCGAGATGATGTCCTATGGACGGGACGCCTCGATTCGCGAGGCGCCGGCCAGCGTGGTGCTGACGGTTCGCAAGGATGGTCTTGAGGAGATCACCTTCCGCGTCATGAAACGCTACCTCTCCAGCGGCACCGTTCCGTATGCCGAGATCCGGCTCGCGAAGGGGAACCGTTACGCCAAGTACGACGCCTCGTTGCGCGACACACCGGCGACCGGCGTTGACGACGTCGCCGAGGCCGATATCCTCGCCTGCTTCATCAAGTACTACCGGATGATCCATGACGAGACGCCCTGAGTCCGCAGAAGCTGCGGCGATTGCAGGCGCCTCAGATGACGAGCGGCACTTTCTCCCATTTGCGCAGCCAGCGGGGAAAGGTTTGCGGATCGCCGGGTACGGCGAGTAGGGCGTGCCAGTAACGGCGATTGGCGGAGAGTTCGAAGAAGCGGATGTCGACACGAACACGCTCGGCGACGAAGCGCGCGGCCAGCCTCCGGCACAACTCGTCGGCATTGCCCCCCTGCATGACGCGTCCCTGAAGGAACCAGCGGTCGGGCGTGACGCGCGCCGCGCGCCACGGCCAGTCGGTCGAGGCATCGTCTACATGCGCGCCGCGCCAGACATCGTAGATCCGCTCGTCCACCTTCATGGCCGCGCCCACGCGCTGGGCGTCGGTGGCGGCGGACATCACCGGCAGTTTGCGTCCGCCGAAGCGAAGGGCTGTCCGCTCCACCTCACGCAGCGCCTGCGGGACGGGGATGTTGAGCAGGTTCCCGAGGCGGGAAAACAGTTGCCGACAGGCCTCGGCGTCTAACAGGCATGCCGACGGCGTGAGCGACGAGAGCGTCTGTTCGGCGCCGGTCGTCCAGCGGTTTGGACGGAGGACGACCCCCGTGATGTCCAGTTGCGAGAAGATCGCGCGTGCGCTGTCGACCGCCTGAGGCGTGAGGGTTTTCTCCTCGGTGGTCTGGCAGTCGAACACGGTGAGACGCCCGTTATGGCAGACGGCCACATCGAGCGTGAGAGGGTCATCCTTGAGCGAGGTCCACGCGAGGCTGACGTTGATGCGGACGTGGGCCACGCCCAGGGCATGGAGGGCGGTGGCGAGGAAATCGCGAAAGTCGTAGTCGTACTGGTGGCACGGCGCGCCGGTGCCGGCCTCGACCATTTCGCGCCAGCTCCAGTTGGACGGGACGCCCGCCACGACCATGCGCGCCAGCTCGTCGGTGGTGAGAGCGAGGGGCGCCCTGCTTTCGCGCCAGCGAATCTCGGCAACGCCATGGCAGAACGGTTCCAGCAGGTCGGTGAGGGGGCCGTTGTCCACGACGTCCGCAGGCGGTGGCTCGACACGCATGGCGACGACTTTGCCGGCGATGGGGCCCCGAACCAACTGCGACCACGAGCCGTCGCGTTCCCGCGACAGGAGTGTCACGGCGGGCTCGGACAGGACGGCGGCCGCCATCGCCACGCGTACCGGCAGCGTCGCGGCGGTGGCGTCGATCACCCACGCCGTCAATTCGGGATGAAAGGCCTTCCAATCGGCAAAGCGGCGGGAGAAGGCCTCAGCCGTGTTGGCGGACGGTTCCCCGGGAATGATCACCCTCAGAAGAGGCCATCTTTTGGACGCCACACGGCGGAGGATGTCGGCCGCCTGCTTCGAACCGGCGATGTCGCCCGTGGCGAAGAGGCAGGCGACGCCGTCGGGGCGGTGTGCCGCGTACCAGCCGAGGCTGCGCAGATGGCTCCACGCGTCGGGTCCGACAAAGACGATGAAGCCGGTGGCGGATGTGGGTGATGTCGGCATGATGGGCTCCTTTCACGAGGGCTCCTGAAAGAGCCGAAAAACAGAGATCACGGGCGGGGTTCAACACGTCGCGCGGTGCGCATCACCGCTATTGCCTGAAACACGAACACGCGCCATGCAGAACAGGCAATTGCATGGGGAGCGCCTCTCACAGCCGCTCCTTGACAAAATCACGCAAGCTTGCGACAGACGAGAAATACGCGAGATTGAAGTCGCCGTCCTCGATCTGGACGCCGAACGCCTCTTCGAGACCGACGACGAGTTCAAGGAGGCTCACCGAATCCACGCCATAAACATCCGTCAGCGAGGCGTCCGTTTCGATCGCCTCTGGCTTGATCTGCAGGAACAGCCGTTCAACGATCATCGCTTTGAGTTTGGCTTCAATGTCAGCGTTGTCCATACGATATTCCAATATCCCGTGCGCGCGGGCGCACGCTCCTTTACAACATACGCGCGCATGATAGCCGAAATCGGGCGCTTTTCCAACTTGAATCATTCCGGGTGCCCCGGATGGGGTGCGCTTCCCACCACGGTTCATCGGGGTGAGGGGGAGGGGCCACCACTTACGAGCACTTCCGGGTTTTTGTGGGTGTGTGAGTATGTGGGTGCGTGAGTATGTGCGAATCGGGGTCGGGGTCGGTATCGGTATCCGGGTCGAATAACACGGGCAGACATATCCAAACGCGGGCACTTTCGCATCTGGCATCGACTAAGTGGTCGGCTACACTTACTCGGATTATCCTTACGGTTGATCCCAGCACAATCGTCAATGACAATTCCCCCCCACAAACCCGGAAGCGCAAAAAAACACAACACCGTCTTCTTCATGATCTTCGTGTCCTTCATGGTTCATCTCGGTCGGGCTGAGGCGTTTCGGACGTGATAGAGCGGCGTCGCGCGGAATACCGCTTGCCGCGCGCATTCCAGACGCTGCCGCCGGGGCGATGGCATCAGACGAGCTGTCTGAATACTGGCTTCTGAATACTGCGTTTACTGAAACCTGAACACTGAAACCGGCGCTTGCGGGGGTTTTGCAAGCGCCTCTGTAGCCACGAAAAGCACAAAAACACACAAAAACGATTTCTTCGTTCTTCTTCGTGATCTTCGTGTCCTTCGTGGTTCATCTCGGTCGGGTTGAGGCGTTTCGGACGTGATAGAGCGGCGTCGCGCGGGATACCGCTTGCCGCGCGCATTCCAGACGCTGCCGCCGGGGCGATAGCATGAGACGCCACCGCCAGCACGTATCACACGAGACGCGCCTTCCGTTTACCCCGTCCGCTTCGCGCAACTCGGGACCTTCACGGTCCAGGCGAGCGTGGACGGAATCCGATAAACCGCCGTCTTGACCCGTTGACAGCGGGCGGCAAAAGCCGTAGAATGAGGATCTCTTCCGGTCGGGAAGGTAAAACGGACTTGTCGGATAGGCGCGGGTGCGTCTGCACGGAGAACAACGAAGGGGCGGTTGTGTGCGTGTAAACGGCTGATGTCGTTCCGTGTTTGTTTCAGAGGGGCGGCTTTGTGTAGCATGGAAAATTGTGCAAGACGGTCCGTCCGTGCGTTGGCGCAGACGCTGCTCGTGCTCATGGCCCTGAACGGGGGAGCCCAGACGGCCGGGTTGCCGCCCTCCTGTTCGATCGCGCCCGAACCGGCTTGGGTCGACCCGGTGTCCGACGTTTTTGAGGCGGTGCCGGAAGGACGCGAGGCGATCAGTGACGGCGTGCAGCATCTCGTTGTGGATAACCAGGTCTGCTTGGGCGCTACGAATGCGAGCTATTATCACTACGCCTTCCGCTTCTTGACCGAAGCAGGTGTCCGGGAGAGCTCTTCCATTCAGGTGGAATGCGATCCCTCCTATCAATCGGTGCAGTTTCATCGCTTGCGGTTGTGGCGGGGAGCCCAGGTCATCGACTGTCTCGATGCCAAGGTGTTCCGGACGCTGCAGCGCGAAACGAGTCTGGAATGGAAGCTCTTGGACGGCCGGTTGACCCTGCTGGCGGTGATCGAAGATGTCCGCGTGGGCGATGTGCTGGAATACGCCTATACCGTGATCGGTGACAACCCGATCTTTGAGGGGAATTATGGTGGATCCTTTTTGCTCGGATGGACGGTTCCGGTTCTCCACCAGCGTCTGCGAGTGCGCGTGCCGACGCCCCGGATGCTGTACCGGCGCATGACCGGTGCAACGGCACCCGAGCCGGTTGAAAGCCGTGCGCCCGACGCGCGGGAGTGGCTCTGGGATCAGACCTCAGCTACGCCGCTCCAGGTCGAGAGCAGCCTGCCCATCTGGTACAAACCGCTGCCGGAGGTCGTGTTCAGCGAATATGCGTCCTGGGCGGACGTGGCCCGATGGGCTGCGGCACACTACACCACGACGGGCGGCGTCGAAGTCCTGACCCCTCGAATCGACGCGTGGCGGCAGTTGCCTTCCGCAGAGGATCGGGCGGTGGCGGCGTTGGAATTCGTGCAGGATGAGATCCGTTATTTTGGGCTCGAACTCGGTGCGGGGTCGCATCGGCCGAATCCTCCCGCACTCGTTTTGCAACGCCGTTTCGGTGACTGCAAGGACAAGGCCGTCTTGCTGTGTACGATACTCGCCGCGCTCGGGATTGAAGCACGGCCGGCGTTGGTCAATGTGTTTTTGCGCCAGCGTACGGCGGACGAATTGCCCTCGCCCTTCGCCTTCAACCACGTGATTGTCGTTGCAGACGTTGACGGAACCCCCGTCTGGATGGATCCCACCCGTGTCGACCAACGGGGGCGCCTGCGCGACCGCTACCTCCCGCCCTACGGAACCGCCCTGGTCATTGCCGAGACGACAACCGCGCTGCAGCCGGTCGAGGCGGGAGAAGCGGAACAATCGCGGACGGAGACCAATGAGCGCTTTGACCTCAGCAATCCGGAGGGCCCTGCGCGCCTCACCGTGCGCTCGCAGTTCTGGGGGCGTGACGCCGAGAACAGCCGCGCACGGGTTTCAAACACTGCGCGGGCCGATTTGGAACGCCACTATCTGAATTACTACGCGCAGCGGTATGCCGGCGTCAAGCAAGACGGCGAGGTGAGCGTCGATGACGCCACGGCCTCCAAGGGTGTGACGATTACCGAGCGCTACACGATCCATGATATCTGGTCGCCTGATCGGGACGCAACGAATCGCCAAAGCGTCACGTTTACCGCCCAGGAGCTTCAGGTCTACGTCGAGCAACCGACAACGGTCTTGCGTACCATGCCCATGGGCCTTCCGTACCCCGTGGATGCCGTGCAAGTCATCGAGATTCTGATGCCGGATGACTGGAACGTCGAACCCGAGCGTTCGGTGATCAGCGATCCGTATTTGCATTTCGAGTTTTCGGCGGTCTACACGAATCGTCTCATTACGCTGACCTATCGGCTGCGCACGCTGGCCGACGCCGTGCCCGTCGCGGATATGGTGACGCATCTGGACATACGCCGGCAGATCGCGCGTTCGCTCGACTACGCTGTCACCAGCGGCGCGAATGGTGAACCCGCCGCGGTGGAGCCCGCGTTTTCTTTCAATTGGCCGTTGGCAGGGGGGTGCGCGCTCTGGTGCGCGCTGCTGTTAGCCGCCGGGGTCCGCTGTTATCGCCATCGCTCCCCGCCGCCGGTCCTGTCCGACATCTCGCTGGAAAAACCGGACGCTTCGCCGCACGGCATTGGCGGCTGGCTGATTCTCCCGTGCATCGGGCTTTTTGTCGGCGTGTTCACCATTTTGAGGAGTCTGGCGCAACTCAACGTCTGTTTCGATGCGACGGTGTGGCAGGCGCTGACCACGCCGGGGAGCCCGGACTACCATCCGTATTGGCTTCCGACGTTCCTGCTCGAACTCCTGGGGAACAGCTTCATGTTCGCGCTGCTGGCGCTCAATGGGGTCCTGCTTATCCGCCGTCGCACAAGCTTTCCCCGTTTCATGATCGTGCTCTACATGGCACAGGTGGTCCTGATCGTGGCGGACACTGTTCTGTCGCAACGCATTCCGGTGGTGGCCGAGCAAGGCTCCACCCCACAAGAGGTGCCCCGCGCGATCCTCGCCGCGTGCATCTGGATTCCCTACTTTCTGACTTCCAGACGGGTGCGCAACACGTTCAGGAAGTGACCCCTAATCGTTGCGTCAGACTGGGTCCGGCATGATTTCGGTCCGTGTGAGACGGTGTGGGACCGCATGGGGCGGCACCAGCCGAAAAGCGATTTCTTATTATTTCGTGACCGGCGCCGGCGGTTTTATCGGCGGCCACGTGGTTCGTGAATTCCTGGCCCAGGGCTGGATGGGGGTGGGGTCGTTCCTGGCTGGTGCTTTTCCGTGTGTGAGGTTGGCGTTGGTCGCGCCAATCGGTAGCATCCCGATTTGCGCGTTCCTTCACGTTCGATGAGCCCGGCCTCGACCAGCGGGCGGGCCAGCAGCAGAAGCCCCTGCCGGGATACGCCGAGCGCTGCCCACAGCTCGGCCGGCCGCAGCGGTCCCCGATCGCGCAGGAACTGGAGAAGCTGTTCCTGCCGTGGGCGCAGCACGAGCTTGGGCGCGGCGGAGCGGGTTTCGTATTCCCGGATGCGCTTCCAAACGCGGTCGAGCGTGCGCTCCAGCCCTTCCGCCGCATATTCCAGCCACGCGGTGAGGTCGTTCCCGGCCTCGCGCACGGCCTGCAACGCCTGGTAATAGCGGGGCCGGTCTTCCCAATAGAACTCGTCGGTGGAGAAAATGTGGTGCGTGTCGAACCCCCGGCGGTAAAGCTCCCACAACGCCAGCGCCCGTCCGGTGCGGCCGTTCCCGTCGGCGAACGGGTGGATGGCCTCGAACCGGTAGTGCAGGATGGCTGAGGTCAGGACCGGCGACAGGCTGCAGGCGTCCCGGTCCCACCACTCCAGCAGCTCGAACATCAGGCCGGACACTTCCTCCGGCGGCGGGGGCACGTGCGGCCCGACCCGCACGCGGATCGTCCGGTAACGCCCGGCCTCGCCCTGATCCATCACGCGCGCCGCCACGATCCGGTGCAGCTCCAGAATATCCTCGTGCCGGATGGTCTTAATGTCGGCGTGCTTCTCCACATAGCGCAGCCCCGCAAAGTAGTTGAGCACCTCCCGCTGCGGCCGGTCACCCGCCGACGGGAGTTCCCGCCCCTTTTCGACCGCCCGGACCTGCTCCAAGGTCAGGGGATTCCCCTCAATGGCGGTCGAGGAGTGGGCGTTCCGCACGCGCGTGTCCGCCTGCAGCGCGGGTATCCACGCGACATCCACGGTCGCGGAGACGATGCGCTGCCGCAGGGCGGCGATACGCTCCACCCGGTCGAGCAGCAGCGGCGTGATCGTGAAGTGAGGTTCGTAGCTCATCGTTTTCGTCCCAAGATAAGTCAAGTATAAGTCAATTTATTGGGCAAGTGCAAGCGCTTGTTTCGTTGTTTGCAATAAGGCTACTACGCTGAGGCGCTTGCAAAACCCCTGCAAGCGCCGGTTTCGGGTTTCAGTGTTCAGGTTTCAGGAAGACGCAACATCGTGTGGTTCTTCCTGACACCCGAAACCTGACACCTGAACACTCCGCTTGAAAAACAGGGTTTGCAAGCGGCTCTTATCACCTATACCCCCACGCGCTCCACCCAGGCGATGAGCTGGGCGATCTTCCTGTCGGTGCTGGCGGCAGTGAGGCGGGGACTGCGATTGCCGATCAGCAGCGTCTGACGGCTGTGCGCGCGATAGAGGCCGATCTTGCCCTGGTGCACCTCGACCCGGGCGATTCCAGGAAATCGTAATCCGTTCTCGTCGCCCACTCTCGTCAACCGGAAGGCGGAAAGATCGGCAGACGAGGACGGGCGACGAGATCGGTGGACGAGATCGGTGGACGAGTTCGGATCAAGAGAAGGCCCGTCCCGATTCGATCTTCTTTACGCTTTCCTTCTCTCAGGTGTCAGGTTTCAGGTGTCAGGTGTCAGGTTGAGGGTGTTAGGTTGGAAGTCCTTGTTCATGAGTTAG
>CAZOJL010000050.1:0-20669 GCA_964580075.1 uncultured Akkermansia sp.
TCGTTGTCGCAATCGTTGTCGAATGGATCGTTGTCTCTATCGTTGTCGCGATCTTCGTCGACAACGATTAGGACAAGGATTGGGACAACGATGGGAGAGCGACAATGATTAAGACAAGGATTATGAAAACGATGGGAGAACGACAACGATTAGGACAATGATTGGGACAAGGATGGCGCCGCAGGCGGTCCCGTGCGCTTTTCCCGACCGAATTCCGTCCAAAAGCAGGTCACAAAAATCCAAGTAAAATGTCACAATAGTCCATGGACAGAAACGGCCGCATGCGCTAAATTAATTGCGAATGGTGATCTAAAACTGAAGGCGGAAGGACAAAAGCTGAAAGCTGAAATGCTGAAAGCTGAAAGCTGAAATGCTGAAATGCTGAAAAACGTAACCGTTGACGGTGCTGTTCATGACCCGAGAAATTTAACCGCAAAGAACGCAGAGAACACAGAGAAAGAAGTTGATCTTTGTGTTCCTTGTGTTTCCGTGTGGAGGCGCTTGCAAAACCCTTTGAAGCGCCGGGAAACAGGGTTCAGGATGACAGGGTTCAGGCCGGAAACGCCTCCTGAACCCCGAACCCTGAACCCTCCGCTTGCACAAACCGGAGGTTTTGCAAGCGCCTCATGTGGTGAATGATTTCTGCGTTGTGAGCGGTTGCCGAAAACAAAAACCAAACAGGAGACGAAACTCATGAAGAAGCAAGCAGGATTCAGGAATCGAGGATGGTTGCCGACGATCCGCCGTCGCTTGGAAAGCTATGGCGGACACGTCGGAAATCGATTGTCGGTGGCGGCTGGCGTGGCGTTGGCCGCAGGAATGATGGCCGCGTTCGCGCCGCGAGCGGAGGCGGTGGTGGCCACGGGCGGGACGGTGACGAACTACACGCTGAACGGAACCAACTTTGGGGTGCATATCTTCACGACGGTCGGGACCAGCAACTTCAGCGTCACGAGTGCCGGCAATGTCGAGGTGCTGGTTGTGGCGGGCGGCGGCAGCGGAGGCGGTTCGCAGTACCATGGAGGCGGCGGTGGCGCGGGCGGGCTGATCTACAGCAACACCTACCCGGTCGTTGCCGGCAGCAACTACGCGGTTGCGGTGGGCAAAGGCGGTGCAGCGTTGGCTGCAAATTCGACTGCTCAGGGTAACAACGGTGACGATAGTTCGTTCAATTCTTTAACAGCGACTGGTGGTGGAGGCGGGGGCAATTATTCCAGTGGACCTGGAAAGGCTGGAGGGTCGGGGGGTGGTGGCGCGGCGGCTAACTCCTATTATACTGGGGGGGCAAAAACCAGCGGACAAGGAAACGATGGAGGTCCCGGAACTGCTAATGCGGGTGGGTCCCGAGGCACTGGCGGTGGTGGCGGGGCGGGTGCTATTGGTGGAACCGGCACTGATAGTGTGGCTGGAAATGGTGGTGTAGGTTTAGAGTTCCCTCAATACGCTTCCGTGGCTGGTTCTCCAGCGGGATGGTTTGCGGGCGGTGGTGGCGGTAGCACATATAATGCTGGCTCGTACGGTACTGGCGGGAAAGGTGGCGGTGGTAACGCCACGGCTACTGTAGGAAATAACGGGATAGCCAATACTGGTGGCGGCGGTGGAGCGCCCATCTCTCACCAAGCCTACGTATCTGGCGCTGGCGGCTCTGGCATTGTGATCGTGCGGTATGTGGCAACGCTGTTCACCGTTAGCCCCTCAACGCTCAATTTTGGCAACTTTGTGTTTGTGGGCACGACCAACGTGTAGACCAATACGGTGTCCGGGGTCAACCTGACCGACAACATCACCATGACCGTGTCGCCGTCTTCGGTATACGCGATCAGCACGAATGCCGTGGACTACTCCTCGTCATTGACACTGACCACCAATGCGTCGGGCGCGGTGCCCACCACGAACATCTACGTCCGGTTCATTCCGACGTCGGCGCAGAATTGGGCTGGGGCCATCACCAACATCAGCGGGTCCTTGACCCAGACGGTGACGCTGGCCGCCACGGCGATCCCCATACAGCCGGTGCTCATCGTCGCTCCGACATCGCTCAGCCTGGGGAACGTGATCACGAACAAGCCCTCGGTCAACTCCACCTACACGCTGTCGGGGACGCTGCTTCAAGGCGACGTGATGGTGACCGCGTCGTCGGCGTCTTTCAAAGTCTCCTCGAACGGAACGGACTTTGTCTCGTCGTTTTCATTGACGACCAACGCGCCCGGCACCCTCTCCGAAACGACGATCTACGTGCGGTTCATTCCCTCCAACGGGTCAGGTTCTTACGGGGGCAGCATCACCAACAGCACCACCGGGGGTATGGACAAGACGGTGTCGCTAACAGGCACCGGAGTGGTGCAGAGCCTCTACGTCGGCGCCACATCGCTCAACTTCGGCAACGTGCTCATGAACACGCCGAGCAACCTGACCTACACGGTTTCGGGCAGCAACATGGAAGCCGATGTGACGCTGACCGTACCGGGAAGCACCGGGTTCTTGATCAAGACGAACGGAGGGGCGTCATTCGGGACGAGCGTGATCCTGCCGGTTCCGAACCAATCGCTGCCGGCGGGTGGAACTTTGTCGAATCAGACGATCACCGTGCAATTCCTGCCCACGGAGGCCCGAGCGTACGGTCCCATCGTCATCACCGCCTCCAGCACCGGGGCGACGAACCAGTTGACGACACTGAACGGGACCGGGGCCGTGCAGAGCATAACGGTCAAGACGAACGGAATCGCGCTCGCGGACGGGAGTGCCTCCATTGATTTCGGAAGCACGGCGGGCACGCTAAAGACCTTTGTGGTGACAAACAACGGGGTCGTTGCGCTCACGCTGACGGGGATCACGAAAGACGGGAATTCGAGCGACTTCACGGTGAGCGGCGCGCTGCCGGCCTCGCTGGCGGTGGGCGCGAGCACCAATTTCACCGTCACGTTCACTCCGACGGCCAACGGCGCGCGTTCGGCTGGCCTGCACATCGGCAATGGCGCCGGGGATGGCTCGTTCGACATCACGCTCACGGGCACGGGGTCGGCGGGCGCCTTTCTGGCCTTTGGCGGCGACGTGAAGACGCTTTGGACGAATTTTGTGGGCACCTCCTCTCAGACGGTGTACGGCGTCCACGTATTTACGAACGTGGGGGAGCGCAGCCTCAGCGTCTTGTCACCCGTCAGGGCTGAGATCCTGCTGGTGGGCGGCGGCGGTGGTGGCGGCGGAGCGACCGGCGGCGGGGGCGGCGGCGGCGCGGTCATCGATATCACGAATGCCTTGTTGACGATCGGCTCTTACAGCATCACAAACAGTGACGGCGGCGGCGCTGGAAGCGGGTCAAGCCGAGGTGGCAATGGTGGCGACACGACGTTTTCTGGCCAGTCCGGAACCGCCAGGGCCAAGGGTGGCGGCGGTGGCGGCGTGTACTATTACGGCGAACCGGGAGGGGGGGGGGCCTTAGGCAATCAGCATGGCGTGAGCGGCGGATGCGGTGGTGGTGCGGGCGCCGACTGGTCGGGCGCAGGGGGTTACCCTGCTGGCGGTCCAAGCGACGGGCTTTCGTCGTTGGGCGGCTACGCGGGCACGATCTACACGAACCGGGGCGGGAGTGTTTTAAGCGCGCAGGGCGGTGATGCTAAGACCTGTGGACGAGGCGGCGGCGGCGCGGGGACGCCCGGATCGGATGGGAACGCGACTACGAAAGGCCCTGGAGGCGACGGCGTGAAGATCGCCACATGTGTGTACAGCAACTACTACTGGGGTGGCGGGGGTGGCGGCGGCAGCTACATGATTGGCGGTGGGGACGGGGGTAAGGGCGGTGGCGGCGGCGGATCGGATGAGGGCGGTTACAGTGGCGGCGCCGGTGACACCAACGCCCTATACTCCGGGGGCAACGGCGGTGGTGCCGGCGGCGCCGGCGGCGCCAACACGGGCGGTGGTGGCGGCGGGGGACGCTGGAACGGCAGCACGGGCGGCTCCGGCGGTTCGGGGATCGTAATTGTCTGGTATGCGTTTCCGCCGCCGCCCAAGGGAACCGTGTTCATGTTGCGGTAGCCGCCTTCGCCCCGACCTCCCGTTGGGGAGGCGGGGCTACGGCGCGCCTGGGGCGCGGGGTTGCCAGCGGACAGAAGTCAGTGTGTCGTTGTCTTGAGTCTTAATCTCCGGTCCTAATCTCCAGTCTTAATCTTTCCGCGGAAAGACAAAGACCCGAGACGAAGACCGGAGATTAAGACCGGAGAAGGACGCGACACGGGGCGGGTCTGGTGAAAATCGGCCCGCCCCGGTTTTTGTTGAGGGTAGACGCGACGTCCCCGTCGCGTCAGGGTGGACGGTGGTGATCGTGACGCGGTGACGCGGTTACCTGATGACGCCGGGAAGGCGCTGAACCATGGGCTGCGGCGCGGCGGGACGCCGCTGCCCTACCGATTGCTTCGCGCTGCCGATTTCTTCGCGCCCGCACGGATCACCGTCAGTTTAAGGAATGGCGCTTCGCGCGAGGTAGGGCAGCGGCGTCCCGCCGCGCCGCATGCCAATGGAGAGGAGAAGGGTTCAGCCTAAAACCGGCAGTTTATACACACGAAGTCACGAAGGCAGAATGCCGATGGAAGGGGACGGACGATTGGGGGTTGGAAGAGACGATTTCTCGCCAAGACGCAACGCGCGCAAAGAATCGATTTTGTATCCCTTGAAATGGGCGGTCTTGGCGACTTTGCGAGAAAGAATGTCCCCGATCAGGGCTGACGGAAGGCCCATCCCTTGCGGGTTTTCCATTTTTTGGATGGCCACAAAAAGCACAAAAGACACACAAGCGTTTTGTGATTTATGTGCCTTCTGTGGCCAGGACGTTGGTTGTTGGGCGTTGGTTGTTTCTCATCCATTCACCTTCGGCGCGGCGGGACGCCGCTGTCTACCGATGGCTTCGCGCATAATCGTAGACCGTACTCGTCGCCGTAGTCGTCCACCGGAAGAAGGAAAGATCGGTTGACGATTACGGTCGATGCGTTGTCCCGATCCTTATGGTGGTTACCAGAGGCAACTCACCGGGTAGCGTTTCATCCACTCGTCAGGCGTCAGCAGGCTGAGGCGGCGGCCGATGGCGGTCGCCATGAGGAGGCGATCAAAAGGGTCGGCGTGCAACGTTGGAAGTTCACTGGCGCGGTAGATATCGTCGGGCGTGATCGGCAGCAGCGCCATCTGCCAGATGGCGGCCTGTTCGCCGATCCACTGGCGGGGCGGAGCGGGCAGGATGATCTTGCCTGCGGTCCATTTGAGCGTGATCTCCAAGATCGACACATGACTGAGAACCGGCAGCGTGTCCCGGCGGCCGAGGATCTGCGTGACGTTGGCCGACAGGCGGGAAGGCTCCGCGCACAACCAGATGAAGGTGCAGGTGTCGAGGAGTACTCTCATAGCCCCCAGGCTTTCAGTTCCGCCACGGAAAGCGGCGCAAACGCGTCTGGCGCGAGTTGAACGGGCGCGGAGGTCGGACGGCCAACCTTCGGGCCACGCGGTGGCCGGGTGGTGGAGGCGGCGATCAGTTTTCCCACAGGCGTGCGGCCTTGGAGAATGATGACGGTTTCGCCGTCCCGAACCTCCCTGAGAATTTCAGACAAGTGGGTCTTGGCATAGTGCGTGGTAATCTCTTTCATGGCGTCGAGAATAGGGACTTAGTCATGGTTAGTCAAGAGCAAAGATGCTAGGTAAAAGGAAAGGCGCTTCGCGCGAGGGCAGAACGACAATGATTAGGACAAGGATCGCGACAACGATTGCGCCGCAAGCCGTCCCTTTTGCCAATTTCAGGTTTCCGGCTCGCCGGGAGGCTCGCCCTCCCAAGCGACGCGCCTAATCGTAGACCGTACTCGTCGCCCGTACTCGTAGACCGAAAGCGCAACCCCGGGCGACGAGTACGGTCGACGAGTACGGTCGAGGAGTACGGTCGAGGAGAGAGAGCGGCCAAACGGGCTGACGGAGCAAGCCGCAGGATCAGTTGATCGTCAGGTCAACAACGACAGGCAGTTCTCTCTCGTCAGCAGGTCAAGATCGGCATGGCGTTCGAGAAAGGGCCGCACGTCCGCCATGGCCTCCTCCCATTGGATGGTCTCGATACGCGCCCGCAGAATCGCGCGCCAGTTATCCGCATCCAGGGAGGGTCCGCGCCACCCCATCTGTTCGAGACCGGCGTTGAGCAGGCGCAGATTGGGCGCCGGCCAGGAGCGGTCCGCCAGGTACCAGATTAGATCGAAAAGGTCACGTCCCTTCACGTAGGGGCGGCAGAGCACGGCATTGAGTTTTCCGGCCAGCAGGGACGGTTTGTCGTGGTGCAGCAGACGGAGCGTGACGTACCGCCGGATGAGCGTGGTCGCGACGTGTCCGCCATCCGGCGGGTTTGTGTCGATTTCCAGTTTAACGGCGAGAACCTGGTTCCGGTGCGGCGTAAGCCCCAGTTCGTGCGGTAAACCACCAAATCGGACAAAGCAGGAGGCCACGGTCTTGTCGGGAGCGGACTTGACCGTCACCCGATATCCCTCCGCCTCGAACGTGGCGCGGATGCGCTCGACGATCCGAGTGAAACCATGCGGCTTCGCGCGGTCCAGAACGGCGAAGTCCAGGTCCTCCGAATAACGCGGAATGCGAAAGAGAAACCGCAACGCCGTGCCGCCGAGAAACACCCAGTTCAGGAAAGCGCCGTGTTCCTGAAGCACCCCGAGGATGCGCGCCTGCAGATACTCTCGGGCGACGCTGTGTTTCAGAAGCGGGGTGCGCTGTTCGGCGACCAGTTCTTTGAGAAAGTCCTTCACGTTTTCTCATCCTTCCGCAGCTCGATGATCTGCTTCGCGGCGCGCAGCAGCTTGGGGCTACCCCAGTCCGCCGCCATCCGCTGAAGGCTTCTGGGCGAGAGTTCGGAAAGGTTTTGAAGCCGCAGTTCCATCAGGTAGGGCCGGGTGTCCGCGCCGGGCGTCAGATGGATCAAGTCGAGCAGCGCCTTCTCCCGGCATGCCACAAAGGCGAATTGCCCCGGTTGAACCTCAATGCGCCGATACCCCCGGAATTCGGGTGTCTTCACATGTCGAAACAAAAAATCGCCCAGAGGCAAACGGCAGGGGCGCGGACGGCCGCTGGTGATACTGGTGACCGCGGGAACGTACTCGGGAATCATACCGTACCATGCCAAGGCCGACTGCAAACTGACATACGATGGCCGGCAGAGCCGATTGGCCACGAGAAACGGATGCGGCGACACCTTGGCATACGGTTGCGCCAGCGCATACAAGCCGCGGCGCAGCGAAATGAGTTTGCCGGCCTTGACCCAGCGACTGATCTGCAGGCGAATTTTGCCGGGCGACACCGCGCCCGTCATGAGCAGACCCGATTCGAACATCGGCTCTGCCGCAACAAGTTCCAGAAGGGCCTCGAATTTCATGGCAGCAAAATATCATTATTGATAATGTGTTGTCAATAGAGGCGCTTGCAAAACCTCCGGTTTGTGCAAGCGGAGGGTTCAGGGTTCGGGGTTCAGGAGACGTTTCCGGCCTGAACCCTGCCATCCTGAACCCTGTTTTCCGACGCTTCAAAGGGTTTTGCAAGCGCCTCAATAGAGCCTTCCATAACTACGAATTGCGGAACGCGCGTTGACCAGTTGAACGCTACGGTGTGATCGAACCTCAGGACTTCGCCGAGAACGCATCGTCGACAAGGACAAGGCCAACCGCGCCCATCGGGAAAGGGAGTAGACAAAGGGAGTAGATTAGGATTGGCGGGTAAGGGTGAGCGTGTAAGGGTGGGGAGCGATCTGGCCACCGGCCGCGTGACCCACTGACGTCGGATGGGCGCTGATCCATGGGCTGCTGCGCGGCGGGACGCCGCTGCAGATTGCTTCGCGCTGATGAACAGGGAATGCGCGAAGCGGGTAGGGCAGCGGCGTCCCGCCGCGCCGAAGGCCAATGGAGAGGAGAAGGGAGAAGGGAGAAGGGATCAGGTTTCAGGGTTCAGGTGTTGGTTTTTGGGCGTTGGGCATCATCCATTCACCTTCGGCGCGGCGGGACGCCGCTGCCCTACCGATAGCTTCGCGCATCATCGTAAACCGTACTCGTCGCCCGTACTCGTAGACCGAAAGCGCAACCCCGGTCGACGATTACGGTCGACGATTACGGTCGAGGAGAGAGAGGCCAAACGTTCTGACGGAGCAAGCCGCAGGATCAGTTGATCGTTGTCACGATCATTGTCCCGATCTTTGGCGATTGTCATCCTTGTCTTGATCGTTGTCCCGATCATTGTCGACAATGATTAAGACAAGGATTGTGACAACGATGGGAGATCGACAAGGATTAAGACAAGGATTATGACAAGGATGGGAGATCGACAACGATTAGGACAATGGTTGGGACAAGGATGGGAGATCGACAACGATTAGGACAATGGTTGGGACAAGGATGGGAGATGGACAAGGATCACGACAAGGATCACGACAACGATGGGGACCGACAAGGATCGCGACAAAGATTGCGCCGCAGGCGATCTTGCGCGCTTCCCCGACCGAATTCCGTCCAAAAGCAGGTCACAAAAATCCAAGTAAAAAGTCACTATTGTCCATGGCCGGAAACGAACGGATGCGCTATAGTATCGATTTATGACAGGTAAACAACGCATGTTGCAGACGCTGCAGTTCGAGCAACCGGACCGGCCGCCCCATTTCGAGGTGATGTTCGAGCTCGAGAAGGAGGCGTTCGGCCTGCAGTTCCCCGACCGCCGCGCGTGGCAGGGCTGCTCGCGGGCGGACAAGGACCGCATGATCGGCGTCTGCATGACGATCTACGAGAAGATCGTCGCGCGCTACCAATGGGATGCCCTGGCCGTGTTCTGGCCCTGGAGTGATCCGGATGGCGTGCGCGCGGCCAAGGCAACGTTCGGCGACTCGATCCTCATCGGCAGTATCGTCGGCGGCACGATCTGGTCCATCGAAGGGATGACCGACTGGGAGCAGTTTGCCGTTGACCTGGCCGAGAACCCAGAGGTGATTCACGCCGAGGCCGAACGCAAGACGCAGGCCGCCCTAGCGACGTTCGAGGAGCTGGCGGAGGCCGGCGCGGAGTTCATCCATGTAGTGAACGACGTGGCCTTCAATGCCGGCCCGTTCATTTCGCCCGCCCAGTTCAGCGAATTCATCACGCCGCACCTTCGTCGGCAAATGCAGCACATCCGGTCGCTGGGCGTGATCCCGTTCGTGCACACGGATGGCAATATCATGCCGATCCTCGACGACTACCTGTCGCTCGGCGCCGCCTGTTTCCAGTCCGTAGACCCCATGGCCGGCATGGACATCGCGGAGGTCAAGCGCCGCTGCCATGGCAAAATGGCGCTCATGGGCAATGTGCAGTGCAATCTGCTGCAGGATGGACCGAATGAGGCGATCCGGAAATCCGCCCGCTATTGTCTGGAGCAGGCTTCGCCCGGCGGCGGGTATATCTTCGGAACTTCCAATACCATATTCCCCGGCATGCCGCTGGAGAACTATGAGTACATGCTCGAGGTATACCGGGACTTTTGCGAAGATCATCGTCGTCGCTATCGATCTTTGTCGTAATCGTTGTCCTAATCGTTGTCGCTCTCGATCGTTGTCGTAATCTTTGTCGTAATCGTTGTCGACAAAGATTACGACAAGGATTACGACAAGGATTAGGACAAGGATTACGACAACGATTGTGACAAGGATTAGGACAAGGATTAGGACGACGATTACGGACGACGAGTGGATACCTCTCAACCATAGACACAAAAGGATACATCTTATGAAAACCACCGCTACTCTCTCTCTCCTCCTCCTCACCCTGTCCGCCTCCGCAGCGGAGCGCCCACTAGTCTTCGTCTTCACTGGCGAGAGCAATTCCGGCGGCATTGGCCGGAACGCCGAGGCCACGCCGGCGGAGCAGGCGGCACGTCCCAGCGTCCAGATTATGAACCTGACCAACGGGCTATTTACCTTCGAGGCGCTCTTGCTGGGAAAAAACAACCTGCGCGATCATGCCGGGCTTGAAGGCTACTATGCCGGTTGCCACGGACTTGAACTCGGTCTGGCCAATGCCGTGGAAGCTGGCTCGTTCGCCGGATGCAAGCAAGTCTATCTGGTCAAGACCGGCCAGGGCGGATCCACGATCGAGCAATGGGCGCCGGATCACCAGTCCGGGTACTGGCAGAAGTTCGACCAGCGGCTCGCGGCGGCGACGCGGCAGGTGCCGACCAACGCGCAGTGGGTGATCTGGTTCAGCCTGGGAATCAACGACGCCATCTACAACACTCCGATTACCTCATGGAAGCAAGATACCCTCGCGCATCTGAAGCGGATCAAGAAGGAGTTGCCCGGTGCCCCGATCGTGATGACGCAGTTTCAGTCCATGAAGCGATATGCTGCTACGGACAAGGCGCTGGCTGAGATCGCGGCAGAGGAACCCGGCGTCTTTGTGGTGAACTCCACCGGCGCCGGGATGGAGTCTGACCAGAACCATTGGAATTACGCGGGACTGAAGATCGTGGCGCAACGGATGGTCGAAGCGACGAACAAGGCGCTCGGGAAATGACACCTAAACAACGCATGCTCAACGCCTACCGTGGACTTCCGAGCGACCGGCTGCCGGTAGCGCCGGAACTCTGGTACTACTATCCTGCCAAGCTGCTTGGCGTGGACATGATCGAGTTCGAACGCGCCGTGCCGTTTCATCAGGCGCTGAAGAAGACCTTCGAACACTACGGCTGCGAAGGGTGGGGCGTGGCGTTTGCCGGCGCGCCCAACGACCGTGTGAGCGGCGAGTCTTCCGAACGCTGGGTGGATGACAAAACGCTGGAGGTCCGGCACATCACGCATACGCCGCACGGTGACCTTACCTCCGCGCAACGCTATAACCGCGAGGAACCGAGCTGGAGCGTCGAGCGTCCGATCAAGGATCTGAAGCGCGACCTCCCCGCCTGGGAGCTGGCCGCCCTGGGCGGCGTCCCCGAAGCCATGGACGTTTCCGGTCTGACCCGGGCCTGGAACGAGGTGGGCGAGAGTTATCTGCTGGAAGCGTGGCTGGGTGGGCCGTTCTTCGATTTTCTGGCCACCGCGATGCAAGGCGGTTTGGAAGAGGGCATCTACACGTTTCTCGAGCCGGAGATGGAGTCGAAGCTGCTGGAATTGCAGGCGCGCTACACGGACTACATGGTGCGGATGGCGCGCACAATCTGCGAGAAGACCCCTCTGGAGAGCCTCTGCCTCGGCTGCGCATGGAGCTGCAACTCGCTGATCGGCCCGGATCTCTGGCGGCGCTGGGACAAGCCGGTCATTCGCGCCATCGCCGAAGAGATCCACCGGCATGGCAAGTTGCTGCACATTCATTTTCATGGCAAGTGCCTGGAGACCGTGGCGGACTTCCCGGAAATCGGCGTGGATTGCGTCTGCCCGTTCGAGCGTCCGCCGGGCGGGGATATCGTCGGTCTGGAGGGGCTGAAGGCCGTGGAGCGTCTGCTCGCCGGTCGCACCACCATGAATGGCAACGTCCACACAGTCGAGACGCTCATCCGCGGAACGCCCGCTGATGTGCGCCGCGAAGTGCGCGAGATCCGCGAAGCCTTCCGCGGCACCCCGCGTGTCATCATCGGCACCGGCGACCAGGTTGGGCGTGAAACGCCGGAGGAGAATCTGGTGGCGATGATCGAGGAAGGGAAGTGAGAGGGGAAGTGTTCAGTGTTCAGTATTCAGTATTCAGTGTTCAGTGTTCAGATCGTTGTCGTAATCGTTGTCTCAATCTTTGTCGCGATCATTGTCGACAACGATTAAGACAAGGATTATGACAACGATGGGAGAACGACAACGATTGGGACAACGATTGGGACAAGGATGGGAGATCGGTTGACGATTGTAATGAAGGCAGCGACAAAGGAGAGAAGAAGATGCACATGAAACGAGTTCTATTTGCCAGTATCCTGGGCTTGAGCCTGGGGCTTTTCGTGTTCACTGCGCGGGCGGAGGTCAAGCCGTACCCGCTCTGCACCGATGGCATGGTGCTGCAGCAGCAGACGGAGGCCAAACTCTGGGGCACGGCGGATACCGACGAGGTGGTGACCGTCACGTTTCGCGGCAAGCAGGCAAGTGCAACCGCCGGCGATGGCGGTCGCTGGGTGGTCACCATCCCGGCCGGTGAGGCGGGCGGGCCGTTCGAGCTGACCATCGCCGGGAAGAACACGCTCACTTACAAGAACGTGCTCGTGGGTGAGGTGTGGCTCTGTTCCGGCCAGTCCAACATGGATTGGGGGCTCAACAGTTGCGACGAAAGCGACAAGGCGTATGCCAACACCGCGCCCTCCAACGCGATGCTGCGCCTGTTCACGACCTTTGCGCATAATGATGCGGGGGCCACCGCGCACGGCCCGGCCGGGGTCTGGGTCGAGGCCAATGCCAAGACCATCTACGGCTTCTCGGGCGTCGGCTACTTCTTTGGCCGCAGCCTGCAGGAGCACCGCAACGCGCCGGTCGGCCTCATTCATGCCAGCGTGGGAGCCACCCGCATCCAGCAGTGGATGAGTCCGTCGGCCGTCGATCCTTTCGAAAAGCCGAACCCGGACGCCAAACCGGAGTACAATGCGCCTTCGTTTTTCTACAAGGGGATCATTCAGCCACTGCTCGATTACCGGCTGCGGGGCGTGATCTGGTATCAGGGCGAGAGCAACTCGGGGGATGATGCTATAAGATACCGCGACCTGCTTCCAACGATGATCAATAGTTGGCGGACCGAGTTTCAGAACCCCGATCTCGCCTTCCACATCGTCCAGCTTCCCGCCATCGGCAATGGCCCGACCCAACCCACCGTGGACGGCGTTCCCGTGGTGCGTGAAGCGCAGACCCTGACGGCGCTCACGCTCAAGAACACCGGCCTGGCCGTGATCACCGATTTCGGGGGGTGCATCCACCCGAACCCGAAACGCCCGGTCGGCGAACGGCTCGCGCTGGCGGCGCGCGGCATCACGTATGGGGAGAAGATCGTCTACTCCGGCCCGATGCTCAAGAGCCTGACATTCGACGGCGCCAAGGCGATCCTCGGCTTCGCCCACGTTGGCGGCGGACTCGTGGCAAAGGAAATGGTCCTGACTCCTAAAGCCGACGGGTCTGGCGACGCTTACCGCGTCAAGGAAGGGTCAACCGGCAATATTGCGCTCGTCAGTTTCAGCGTGTGCGGCAAGGATAAGGTCTACCAGCCGGCCCAGGCGGAGATTGTCGGCGACACCGTGGTTGTCACCAGCGGCAGCGTGGCCGCCCCGATCGCGGTTTACTATGGCTTTTCGCGCTATCCGGTTTGCAATCTCTACAACCTCGAAGGGTTGCCCGCTTCGCCCTTCCGCACGGATCAGATTTGTGCGTCGTTGAAGCTGTCCGCCGGGGCTGGCGGTGCGGTATCGCCCAGCAACGCCCTTCTGGCAACCAAAGGGATGGCGATCCCGATCCGCGCCATGCCCGCGCCCAACCACGTCTTCACCGGGTGGACGGTCGTGAATGGCGCGGCGGAATTTACGGACCCCAAGGCTGCGGAGACGACCGTGCGGGTCACGGATGACTCGGCGCTCCGGGCCAGCTTCTCGTTCGTGGTCTCATGCGCGATCACGGCCCCCATGAACCCGACGCTGGTCAAGGCCGGATCCAAGCTGAAGCTGGCTGCCACGGCTTCCATCCTGCAGGGGAACAGCAAGGTCCGGAAGGTCGAGTTCTTCCGCGACGACGTCAAGATCGGCGAAGCTGCGGCCACCCCCTACGCCTGCACGTGGTCCGACGTGCCTGCGGGGTCTCACACGGTGACGGCCCGGGCCACGGATAGCGGCGGGTTGGTGGCGACCTCGGCGCCGGTGTGTGTGGTGGCCACGGCCAGCGGCGCGTGGGAAGGAATTCATGCCACGGGGGGCGCGGTGGCGTACTATACCGAAGGCGGCACGAACTGGACCGTGCATGTCTTCACCAACAGCGGGGTGCTCGCTGTAAAGGCTGCGGGCGAGGTCGAGTACCTGGTGGTGGGCGGCGGTGGGGGCGGCGGTGGATTCTACGACGGCGCGGGAGGCGGTGGCGGCGGATTCTTGACAGGGCGGATGATGCTTTCGAATCGCGTGTATGCGGTCACGGTTGGCGCGGGCGGCGGCGGCCACGGGTCCACGGGCGGCAAGACGAACGGCTACGATTCGGTGGTTTCCTGCGAGGGTGTGGACGGGGTCCGTGCCTGCGGCGGCGGGTATGGCGGCAGTTCAAGTCCGGCGAGCAACGGCGGATCGGGCGGTGGCGGCTCGCACGGAGCGCCCAAGGGAATCGGGGTGGCGGGTCCGCCCCGGCAGGGCTACGACGGTGGGGCTGCGGGGATGGATGCTGGCGGTGCGGGGGGCGGCGGCGCGGGTGGCGTGGGTCAGAACGCGAGCGCCAATGCCGTTCGGGATGGCGGACCGGGGCGCGCGTCCACGCTGCGTGATGGCGCCACTGCGGTCACCTACTCTGCGGGTGGTGTGGGCCGGGCCAGGCCCAGAGACGTTCCGGTTGTGGACGGGCGATCCAAGGCCGACAACACCGGCGATGGCGGCGACGGCGGCGGTTCCGGCAACGGCAGCGCCAAAGGCGGTACCGGCGGATCGGGGATCGTGATTGTAAGGTATGTGACGGGTGGGAAGTAGAGGAAGTGTTCAGTGTTCAGAAGTCAGTGTTCAGATCGTTGTCGCAATCGTTGTCGCAATCTTTGTCGAATGGATCGATCATCGTCTCTATCGTTGTCGTAATCTTTGTCGACAACGATTAGGACAACGATTATGACAACGATGGGAGAACGACAACGATCAGGACAACGATTAGGACAATGATGGGGACAACGATGGGGGAACGACAACGATCAGGACAAGGATCGTGACAAGGATGGGAGATCGACAATGATCGGGACAATGATTGGGACAACGATGGGAGATCGGTTGACGACTACGGCGACGATTACGGTCAACGAGGAGAGCATTCACAATCGTCCACCGTAATCGCGTGCCACGGCGTAGCGCGAAGCGCGAAGACGGGTCGCCGTAATCGTCAACCGAAACGGAGCAAAAGGAGATGCAGATGAAACAGTTCATGTTCGCAACTGTCCTGGCTTTGAGCCTGGGCGTGACGGCACAAGGCGCCAATTACTACGTAGACGGCACAGCCCTTCGACTTGGCTCAGGGCAGGCCAAAGGTGGCGATGGCTCGGCCAAGACGCCGTTTGCGACTATCCAGGCGGCGGCTGATGTGGCGCAGGCTGGCGATACGGTGTTCATCAAGCCGGGGACGTACACCGAATCGGTGAAGCCGAAAAACTCGGGCAAAGACGGCAGCCCGATCACCTTCCGCAACTGTCCGGGCGAGGAGCGGCCGACGATCTGCGCGGGCGACCGCGTGACCGGGCCGTGGACGCTGGAAACAAACGGCATCTACTGGGCGTCGTGCAAGTGGGGCATGGGTCCGGGGCGGAATCAGGTGGTGGCCGACGGCGACCTGATGATCGAGGCGCGGGAGCCGAATATCGCGGGCAAGGAGGATCTCGTGGAGGTCCGCCGACAGAAGAAGTTGTTCGGCTGTAAGATTCCCGAAAACAAGGCGGCGCAAAAGGCATGGTATGTGCCTGGCAGCAACGTGGTCGTCGTTTCGGGCGGACCCAAATGGGGCGAGGACGTCTGGAAGGGCGGTGTGATCTGGGCCTGCGACGGCTGGGCAAGCCAGAGCGCGATCATCACGAATTCACAGGCCGTCGGGGATGGCTACCGGTTGCTTGTGGGAGCAATGACCGAGCAGTGGTGGTTTCCCTGGGCAGGCGCCTGTTTTCTCACCGGGGCTAAAGGCGCGCTGGATGCCGATAAGGAGTTTTTCCTGGATGAGGCCGCAGGCCGTCTCTACTTCCGGGCGCCCGGTGGCGTCTATCCGTCCCGTCTGGCGATTTACGCGAAGAAACGCGTCACGGTCATGGACATGAGCGGGTTGACCAACGTGGTTTTCGATGGCGTCAACACCATGATGGGCGGCATTACCATGAGCCGCGCGACCCGCTGCGCGCTTCTGAACGGCCGTCACCTTTACTCCTGTCATTTCTACACGTTCGCGGACGGCCGGGGCGACCAGCCGCTGGGGACCACGCCAGACGATCCGGCGGCTTCGGCCATCTACATCTCGGGAGAAAGCAACCGTATTGAAGGATGCGAAATCGCCTATGCCACCACGGGCGTCCGGTTGGCCGGGCGAAACCATGTGGTGCGAAACTGCATCGTCTCGGACATCTACGGCGGCAACTACTTCAGCAACATCTTCATCGACTTCCGGTTTCCGGTCGGCGGCGAAAGCGGTGGTCATCTCATTGAACGGAACACGATCCGCAGAGGTAGCAGAGGCCTTGTTCACTGGACATCGACCGATACCGTAACCCCCTATACGAAAAGCCGGATACTGCACAACGACTTGTCGGACTTCATGATGCTTGCGTACGATGGCGGCGCCATCTATTCCTGGACCGTCAATGGCGGCGGAACGGAAATCGCCTACAACTGGATCCACGGGGATGGGGATGTTGACTATGCCGCGATCTATTTCGACGATAACGATCAGAACTTCATTGCGCATCACAATGTGATCTGGGACGTGAAGAACGGCTTTCTCTGCAAGGCAGGGCCGCACGGCGTTTACAACAATACCGTCTGGGCTCGATCCACGGCATTCCACGATTCGCGCTTCAATGGCCCAGTCTGCAACAACCTCGCCAATAGACCGCCCTTTTTCGGAAGCGACCAGCGGAACAATCTGATCACGCGGGAACAAAAGCTATTTGTCGGTGATCCGAACAAGGCGACCAGCGGACTGGACTTCCGCCTACAAGCGGTCTCCGCGGCGATCAATGCGGGCGTGGCGGTTTCCAACATCACGGATGGGGCTGTCGGCGCGCCCGATGCGGGAGCGTACGAGTACGGCGGCGCGGACGATGTGTCCGCCTGGACCGCAGGGGCGTGGAGCGCGCCGACGTTGCCGGTCAAGCCGGGTGCGATCACCACGACGGTGGATTTCCACCGCATCGACCTCGCCTGGTCCGACAGCGCCACCAACGAAACCGCCTACGTGCTCGAGCGTTTGGCAGACGGTACGGCGTGGACCCCGCTGGCGACCCTGCCGGCCAATACCGTTTCGTACACCGATGCCGGGTTCCATCTGCAGACGGGAACGCGCTATCAGTACCGGCTGGCGGCCCGCAACGGCGCCGGGCTTTCCGGCTGGGCAACCGCCACTGCGGCGACCTTGCCTGTCGTCCGGGCTCCGGCGATATCGAGTCCGCTGACCGGAACCGGCGGTGTGGGATTTGTCTTCTCCTATACGATCATGGCATCGAACGGTCCCGAGAGTTTTGCCGCCGCCGGACTGCCCAAGGGGCTTTCCTTGAACCCCACCAACGGGGTGATCTCCGGCCGTCCGGAAGTGGCGGGCGCCGTGAAAGTCAGCCTCACGGCCATGAATGCAAAGGGTAAGGACACGCAGACGCTGGCGTTGACTCTCGCGCCGAACGATTCGTTTGTGGCGGCCACGGGCGGGACCATGACCCACTACACCGAGAGCGGCGTGCGCTACACGGCGCACATCTTCACCACCAACGGCAGCTTCCGCGCTGCGGCCAATTGGGGCGGCGAGGTGGCGTATCTGCTTGTTGCCGGCGGCGGCGCGGGCGGCGGCGGGCATAACGGCGCGGGCGGCGGTGCGGGCGGGGTCCGCCTGGGACGCGTCGCCGTGACACCGGGCGCCTCGTGGACGATCACGGTCGGTGCCGGCGGCATCGGCAACGGGGGCGCCGGGTCCAACGGGACGGCCTCCACGATCGTCGGGGACACTGTGAACGTGAGCGCCACGGGCGGTGGGTGCGGCGGCGGTGACGGCTGGGAAGGCGGCTACGGCGGTTCCGGCGGAGGCGGATTAAAGGGGCACGAAGGCCAGTACTACACGGGTGGAGGCGAACTGGGCCATTGCGGCGGCAATTCGGCGGGCGATTGCGCCATGGGCGGCGGTGGCGGTGCGGGAGCGGCAGGAGCGGCCGGTCAGGGTAACAACCGGCCAGGGAGCGGCGGTGCGGGAACGAACCTGACCTTCTCCGGCGTAGCGGTCGAATATGCCCGGGGCGGCGCGGGCGGCTACCGGGCCTTGAATACCGACGGCGTCGATGCCGTGGCCAACCTGGGCACTGGCGGCGGGGGCGGCGGCCAGAATGACGGAAAAGCCAAAGGCGGCAACGGCGGCTCGGGGATCGTGATCGTGCGGTTTGTGCGGGCGGGGATGTGAGAGAGGGTTCAGGGTTCAGGGTGAAGGTGTCAGGGTTCAGGAGAACGGTAGAAAGTTTCTTAATCTCGGGTCTTAATCTCAGGGAGCTGTTGACATGACGGATTTGAAGTTAGTGTACGACCGGCCGGCCGAGGCTTGGATGACCGACGCGTTGCCCATCGGGTGCGGACGGCTGGGGGCGATGGTGTTCGGCGGGGTGGAGCGGGAGAGAATCCAGTTCAACGAAATCAGCCTCTGGACCGGATCGGAGGAACCGAATGACTTCGGGGCCTACCAGGCCATGGGGAACGTGAACATCGGGTTTACCCAGCATGGCAATCCCTGCCAATACCGCCGCGATCTGGACCTGGGTACTGCCACGGCAGGTGTGCGGTATGAGGCGAACGGCATCCAGTATCGCCGGGAGTGGTTTGCCAGTTGCCCCGATCAGGTGATTGTTGGGCAGTTCACGGCCGACAAGTCCGGTTGCTACACCGGCTGGATTGAACTGGGCGGTGAGCATGAGGATGTCGCGCGGCCGATTCCGGGCGAGACAGGACTGATGTTCGCCGGCCAACTGGCCAACGGCGAACGGTATGAAGCGCAGCTTCTGGTGCGCAGCGTCGGCGGGGCGGTTGCCGTCTCGGGCGCGCGTCTGGAGTTCTCGGGCTGCGATTCGCTTACGCTGTTTCTGGCCGCTGGCACCAGCTACGTGCCGGACGCCTGCCGCCGTTGGATGGGGGATGATCCGCACGATGCGGTGACTGCACAGATCAGCACGGCGGCGGCGCAAGCGTACGCGACGTTGCGCGCCCGCCATGTTGGCGACTACAGGGCCTTGTTTGACCGGGTGAGCATTGATCTGGGCCGGACGCTGCCAGAGCGGCAGGCATTGCCAACCGATCAGCGCCTGATCGCCAACGCCAAGGATGATGCGGACCCGGACCTGGTCGCGCTCTATTTCCAGTTCGGGCGGTACCTGCTGATCTCGTCGTCGCGTCCCGGGTCGCTGCCGGCGAATCTGCAAGGGGTGTGGAACGACAGCAATAATCCCCCTTGGACTGCTGACTATCACACCAACATCAATGTGCAGATGTGCTACTGGCCCGCGGAGACGACCAACCTCTCTGAGTGTCACGTGCCGTTGTTCGACTTTATCCTGTCCCAGCTTCCGGCCTATCGCCGGCACACGCAGGCGGCGGCGGAGTTTCAGTTGTCCGAAGGCCGGGCCGTGCGCGGCTGGACGGTCCGGACGATGTCCAACCCCTATGGCGGGGACGCCTATTGGTGGAACACGCCAGTGAACGCGTGGTATTGCCAGCACTTCTGGGAGCACTTCGCCTTTACCGGCGATATCGAGTTCCTGCGCGCCACGGCGCATCCACTGATGAAGGAATGCGTGGAGTTCTGGGAGGATCAACTGCGTCCCCTGCCGGACGGATCGTTGATCGGGCCGCCGGGATTTTCGCCGGAGCACGGGGCCACCGATGCGGTGGGCCTGAGCTACGATCAGGAGCTTGTCTGGGACCTGTTGACCAACTACATGACCGCCGCCGAGGTGCTGGGCGTGGATCCGGAGTATCGCCGGCGAGTGAGCGACCTGCGGGATCGCCTGCTTGTGCCGAAGATCGGGCGCTGGGGCCAGTTGCAGGAGTGGCTTGACGACATTGACGATCCCGAGGATCACCATCGGCACGTTTCACATTTGATCGGGACGTATCCTGGGCGGCAGATTTGCCCGCGCAGCGGCCCGGGTGGGGGCGGCGGAACGCTCGATGCGGACCGCTACGTGGCCGCCGTGAAGACATCATTGAACGGGCGTGGCGACGGCGGCACGGGCTGGTCGCGAGCCTGGAAGATTGCACTCTGGGCCCGGCTGCGGGACGGCGATCATGCGTACCGGCTGCTCAAGAACCTGCTGGATCCGGTGACGGCGACGCACACGGATTACGAGAATGCCGGCGGAACATATGCCAACCTCTTGGACGCGCATCCGCCGTTCCAGATCGACGGGAACTTCGGGGCTGTTGCGGCCATGGCCGAGATGCTGGTTCAGAGCCATGATGGCCCCATCCAGCTCCTGCCCGCCCTCCCATCGGCGTGGCCGGATGGCAGCGTCTCGGGGCTCAAAGCCCGAGGCGGGTTCGTGGTTGGCTTGAAATGGCACAAGGGCCGGCTCACGGAGGTCTCCCTTCGCAGCGCGCGAGGTGGCGAGTGCGATCTGTGGTACGCCCAATTAGGCGCGCAGGCTCATCTGACCCTCAAGCCGGAAGAGGTTGCGGTACTGGACGGGGAGCTGAGTCGAAAGACTCGTCGGGGTCAGACCGAGAAAAGAGATTCCGCTGAAAAACCCTCATCCTGTAGCGCCCCCAAGGCTTGCCACCGCCGT
>CAZOJL010000051.1:0-20530 GCA_964580075.1 uncultured Akkermansia sp.
GACGAGGACGATCATGATGGCTCATTCCTGTGACTAACCGATTACATATTCACCTTGCCTTTTGTCCATCCAGCGGATAATATATGGTGCGTTTAAGGATCCGATTGGAGGAAATATGTACCGATTAACTTTGAACTATCTGATGGAATGGAAGAGTCGTCAGAACCGCAAGCCGTTGGTCATCCGGGGAGCCAGGCAGGTCGGCAAGTCCTTTATCGTTAGGCAGTTGGCCAAGGAATCCTTCGCCAACCTAGTGGAGATCAACTTTGAGCAGATGCCTGATGTGGCCTCCTTTTTTGCTTCCAAGACACCCCGGACCATCCTGCCGCTGCTGGAAGCCCGGTTCAATGTGTCGATCGAACCGGGGAAGACGCTCCTTTTTCTGGACGAGATACAAGCGGCTCCAGAGGTTTTTGCCGCTCTGCGCTATTTCCATGAAGAGGCACCGGGCCTGCACGTCATAGCGGCGGGGTCGCTACTGGAATTCGTGCTTCGCGAACATTCGTTCTCGATGCCGGTCGGCCGGATCGAATACTTGCACCTGGGACCCATGACCTTCGAAGAGTTCCTGCTGGCACTGGGGCGAGAGAAGCTCCAGCAGTGGCTGGCGAGTTTCTCATTGTCCGATGCCGTTCCAGACGGCATGCATCAGGAACTGATGAGTCTGGTGCGCCGGTATTGCGTCGTAGGCGGCATGCCGGAAGCCGTGGCGGCCTTCGCGCAAAACAACTCCTTCCAGGAGTGCGAACAGGTCCAGCAAAGCATCCTCTCCACCTATCGCGATGATTTCTCCAAGTACGCAACCAAGGTCCAGCACCGGCGGATCGAAAAGATCTTCGGCAAGCTTCCGCAACTGGTCGGACGCAAATTCATGTTCAGCCATGTGGATCACGAAGAGCGATCCCGGGATCTCGGCGCCGCGCTGGATCTCCTCTGCCTGGCGCGTGTGGCGCACAAGGTCAGGCACAGCCACGGCAACGGCGTTCCACTGGGGGCGGAAGCCGATGACCGCACCTTCAAGGCGCTGTTTCTCGACGTCGGACTGCTTTGCCGCGCGTGCGGGGTTCGCGTGCTGGATGTCGAGAAAGCGGGCGATCCGATGCTGGTCAACGCCGGAGCGGTCTGCGAGCAGTTGGTTGGCCAGCACCTGCTCCTGAGCGGGGCCTTTTACGAGGAACCGTCGCTGTACTGCTGGATGCGCGACAAACCGAATTCCAGCGCAGAGGTGGACTACCTGCTGGCGCACGGGCCGCACGTGATTCCGGTCGAGGTCAAAGCCGGCGCCACAGGGAGGCTCAAGTCCATGCATCTCTTTTTGTCGGAGAAGAACCGCGACTTCGGCCTACGCTTCAACAGCGACGTGCCTTCCCTGCTCGATACACGAACGCCCCCGGTTGATGGCAACACCAGACCCTTCCGCCTGCTATCCCTGCCGTTCTATCTGATCGGCCAGGCCCGCCGTCTTTGCGAGGCGGCGCTGGAGAGATAGCTGGACGAGCGGCGAGGCGGCACCTGCGCTACCGCGCGTGCCGCCTCGCTTCCCCCTCTCCCGACTGGGAGAGAGGGCTGGGGTGAGGGTAGCCGTGCCCGTCTATGGCAGGGTCATGGCGGCGCGAAAGCCGTAGTTGTTGTTCCGGTAATCCGGCCTGACGTAGGAGCGATTCCCCGCACGGCAGGCGTACTCCCACTGCGACTCCGTTGGCAGGTCGAAACCCGTCAGCCCCGTCTTCCCACGCAGTTTGCCCATGAACGAATCCGCGTCTACCGCGTTCGTCGCCGGCCAGTAAAGTCTAATCGTATTCATCGCGCGGTTGTTCGTGCTCTCCCGGATGTCGTAGTAACTCACCTGCTCCACCGGTCGCGTCGCGTAGCACGTCGCGTTGGTGAAGTAGCTCGGGTTCTTCCCCATCACCAACTCCCACTGCCACTGCGTCACTTCGAAGACGCCGATGTAGAACGCCTTTGTGAGCGTGACTGTGTGCTGGGGATCAATGTCGGAGCGCCCCTGTTCGTTGGTGGGCGCCCCCATGGTAAACGTCCCAGCCGGGATCTTGCGCAGCACCAGCTTGGTGGTTTTGCACTCGTCGGTCCACCCGCCTGACGGCACGGCGCTGAGATAACCCACCGGATAGTTGGATGCCGACGGCCCACCGGACATGTCGATCACCAGGTAATCGCCCGTCGCCACCGTCCGCGCGCCGTTCCCGTCCGCCGCCAGTTTCGCCTCGTCCTTGCCCACCGCCTGCGCCACGGCGATGCCGACCGGCACCGCCGTTCCTGTCACGATCACGGCTGCGGCTATTGCCGCCACCATCTTGACTTTTGCTATGAACATGGCCTTCATCGCTCCCTTCGCCAGCATTGCTGCTGTGGATGTGGCGGTCGTGGCCGTGGCCGTGGCGGTTGTCGCCACGGCAGTTTTCACGGTCGCCAGGATGGAAGGAAGGAGTGTTTCCGGTACCGCTGCCGAGGCTTCGGAGGTGAGCAGGCTGGCGAGGGCCACGCCGCTCAGCGCGATGCCGCGCTTGGCCAGGCGTTGCCGCAGGCGTTCGATGCCACGGCTGGCCCTGACAGAGAGCGTCACCTCGGAGCATCCGGCCTGTTGGGCGGCTTCCGCCTGGCCATAGCCCTGCAGATAGCGCAAAACCACGGCCTGACGCAGCACGCCGGATAGCCCTGCCAGTTCCTCATCCAGAAAAGGCATGACCTCCTCATGATCGGGGCGGCATTCCTCAGCGGCAGTCACCTCGGTCTCGTCCAGCATGGCTTCCTCCTGACGCCGGGCCCGCTTTCGCAAGGCCTCCAGGCAGACGTTCCGCGCCACTCCGTGGAGCCAGCCGGTGAGTTCACCCTTGCGGGTCAGCCGGCTGGCCTTGTTGAGCAGCACGAGGAACACGGCCTGGGTGGCGTCTTCCGCTTCCTGATGGTGCCGGAGCATGCGCAGGCAGACGCGATAGATCATCCGCTGGTGGCGCGCCGCCAACTCCGCGAAGGCGTTTGCATCGCCCGCCTCCGCATAAGCTACGATCAAATCGCTGTCTGTCCGAGTATCCATGTGACACCGTTGTACCAGAAACGTTCGTCCTTCCACAAGGTACTGATGATTTTCCGCATTTTCCTACATGGATTCTGAAAAACAGTTGACATATTATAGTATGTCATATACGATCTTCGCCATGAACGCCTTGGCAGAGGTCAGAAAGCAAAGGGATATCTCGCAGCGCGCATTGGCAAAGCGCGCGGCTGTGTCGTTCCGCGGATTACAACTCCTTGAAAAAGGGGGACACAACTGGGAAGTCATGACCGTTGCGCGTGTCGCCGAGGCGCTCCATCTGCCCGGGCAGGGGGTGGATCTGGTGGTGGATCGCTTTCTGCGCATGCGCCCTGATTCGATCCCCGAAATCTCGATTCGCATGCTTTTGGACGGCTTCGACTCGTGGAAGACGCATCTTTTCGATTTCGTGGACGCCTTCCGGGCGACAGTCAGGAACGAGTTACTGGAGCCGCCGGCGTACGGATTGGACGCCCGACTGCAAGCGCTCTGCGCATCCACGGCCGAGGCGCTTTGCGCAGAAAAGGCTCAGAACGCGCCCGCGTGGTGCGCCGGTGTGCCGTCACTGCCCAGCCCGTGGTTTGTATCCGGAATCGAGAATCTCAAGGCCATGTCACTGGTGGAGTCGCCGGTATGGTTCCGGTCGCGGAATATCTTTGTGTTGGGTAACTTTCTAAGCAGGGCCTGACCATGTTGGACGCCAAAACCATCCTGAAGCTGTTCGAAGCGTTGAACGCCGAGTTGGCCGCGCATGGGGTCATAGGAGAGATCGGCATTTGCGGCGGCGCGGTCATGTGCCTGGTATTTCAGGCACGTGAGTCGACAAAGGATGTGGACGCGATCTTCCACCCCACCCGCGAAATCCGGGAGGCCAGCCGGACGGTGGCTACCCGGCTGGGCCTGGCAGAAGACTGGCTCAACGATGCAACCAAGTGCTACTTTCTCAAATCCCCACCGGTTCACGAGGTCATGGAACTCTCCCATCTCCGCGTCTGGGCGCCGCAAGCCGAATACATGCTGGCGATGAAATGCGTCTCGGCCCGATTCGACTCCCATGATCTGGACGACGCGAAATTCCTGCTCCGGCACCTCGAAATCAAGGCCCCAGACCAAGCCTTCCGCATCATCGAACAGTACTATCCTCGCCACATCATCCCGCCCAAGACGCAATTCCTGCTTGAAGAACTACTCAGCAGATCCTGATGCTCACTTCATCCCCCGCGCCTCGGCGTCCTTCAACGCCTGCGCAACCACCGAGTCGCCTTCGAAACCTTCCTTCAAAAACAAACTCCAACAAACTCCGAGACAAGGCCGAATCCCTTGCACAAAAGCGCACGAATGGTTTGTTTTGAAATTGTACTTGAAAAAACACCGCCGTTCTTATATTATGTTGTTTCCGAGTAAGTTATAATGAGGGCTATCTACCGATGATTCCGAGAAGAATGGAAAAATCATTGCGGGCAGCTGCCGCACTCTACCCGGTGGTCACGCTGACCGGCCCCCGCCAGTCCGGCAAGACCACACTGGCCAAAGCCATCTTCCCCGATTACGCCTATGCCAATCTGGAAGATCCGGAACTCCGTGCCATGGCCCAGGGTGACCCCAAGGAGTTTATGCGGCGTTTTCCAGAGCCGGTGATTGTGGACGAGATTCAGCGCGTCCCTGACTTGCTGAGCACCATTCAGGTCTTGGTTGACGAACATCCGGACCGAAAAGGACGATATGTTCTGACAGGTTCGCAGCAACTGAACCTTCGGGCCTCCATCGCGCAATCGCTGGCCGGCCGGACTGCCGTGCTGAAACTGCTACCGCTGTCCATCGGCGAACTCACGGACGCCGGTTTCCGGCTGGACCGCGATGTCTATCTGCACAACGGTTTCCTGCCGCGTCGCTATCAGGAAGATATTCCGTCCGATTCGCTTTACCGAAACTACTTCGAGACCTATGTCGAACGGGATGTGCGACAACTGATCCACGTCCGCAATCTGCACACCTTCGAATTGTTCATCAAACTGCTGGCCGGCCGGATCGGTCAGGTCGTTAATCTCCATGCGTTGGGCGGCGAAGTCGGCGTGAGCAGCACCACGCTCAACGAGTGGCTCGCGGTACTGGAAGCTTCGTTTGTGGTCTTTCGACTGCCGCCCTACTACGAAAATTTTGGGAAGCGCTTCATTAAATCGCCTAAGCTATACTTCACGGAACCGGGCTTGGCGGCCTACCTGCTGGAGATTCGGACCCCGGAGCAAGTAGCGCGTGATCCGCTGATGGGAAATCTGTTCGAGAACATGGTGGTGATCGAGGCCTTGAAAGCCCGCTACAACGCCGGACGGGATGCGGATCTTTACTTCTTCCGCGACCAACGCGGCTTCGAGATAGACCTGATCCAATCCGAGCATCGCGAGCTGACCCCCATCGAGATCAAGGCCTCACGCACGTTCAACCCGGAGTTCGTCAAACGGCTCAAGGCCTTCGAGGCGCTCGATCCGCGCATCAAGCCGGGCGCGGTTGTCTATGCCGGGGAGGCCGAGCAGCAGTTTCAGGGTTGCCGGCTGCTCCCCTTTACGCAGACGGAATCCTTGTTCTGAGCGACAGGGAATCACGACCCATCGCTACCTGATCAGCCCCACCGGAACCGATGACTTCGCGGACAAAGCCACCGGCATCCGGGTCATCCCAGCCGCCCGCTTCCTGACCGCGTTTGTGTGAGGCGTCGACATTTCCGAAACGCTCACTTCTGCGCCCGCGCCGACGGCGTCCTTGAGTGCCTGTTCAAGCCACTGTTTCTCGATGTCGGACTGCTTTCCCGCGCGTGTGGGGTTCGCGTGCTGGATGTCGAGAAAGCCGGAGATCCGATTCTGGTCAACGCCGGAGCTGTCTGTGAGCAGTTGGTTGGCCAGCACCTGTTGCTGAGCGGGGCCTTTTACGAGGAACCGTCGCTGTACTGCTGGATGCGCGACAAGCCGAATTCCATCGCAGAGGTGGACTACCTGCTGGCGCAGGGGCCGCACGTGATTCCGGTCGAAGTCAAAGCCGGCGCCACAGGGAGGCTCAAGTCCATGCAGGGTCAGGGAGAGAGAAGCGAAAGCGATTGGGTGTCTGCACAACGGGGTACTTGCTTTTAGCATTTTTCACGCCAAGCATCCATCCTTTTGCTTGCATCGGTGCGGAATATCAAATACCATGGGGGCACTCATTATGAAATGGACCCCATGGCCGCATTCTCCCTCCATCTAAGTCAGCAGCAGCGCCAGATGATGATTCTGGCGCCGCAGTTGCGTCAATCTCTGGAGATGCTCCACCTCCCGATCCTCGAATTACGGGCCGTGATTCAGAAGGAGATGGAGCAAAATCCCGTGATCGAGGACGTGCGTGACCCGAACGAAGTCTCGATCGAAGCCGAGCAGCCGCAACCGGAAAAGCTCGTGACCGAGGACGCGCCTCTGGATTTTGACGCGGAGTTCGACGCGCTGACCAAACTCGACGACAACTGGCGCGATTATTTCCTGCAGGGCATGGAGAACTCCCCCGCCGCCGAGGATATGGAGGAGCGGCGCCAGTACATGCTCGATTCCGTCCGGCAGCCGGTCTCCTTGCAGGACCACCTCCTGGACCAGCTCCCGCTCGCCGATCTGGACGATGCTGGTGTCCGCCTGGCCGAGCTGATTATCGGGCATATCGAAGAGGACGGCTATTTCAAATCGGACTTGCAAACGCTCGCCTTCCAGGCCGGCGCCACCCTCGCACAACTCGAGGCAGTCCTCGATGTCGTCCAAAATTTCCATCCGCCTGGAATCGGCGCGCGCACCCTCCGTGAATGCCTGCTGCTGCAGTTGTGCTCCCTGCCGGAGACCCCCGATCATCTGCTGGCGCGAACCATTGTCGATTCGCATCTGGAGGCATTGGCAGCCAATCATCGCAAGGCCCTCATCCGCACGCTCCACACCGATTCGGAGACCTTCGAGCGGGCCGTCGAGCTGATTCGCTCGCTCGATCCCCGGCCGGGCAGCGCCTTTTCCACCGATACCACCGAATATGTCGAGCCCGAGGTCGTGGTCCGTAAGATCGCCGACCGCTTCATCGTCGTCGTCGACGACGACCGGCTCCCCCACATCCGCATCAGCACCCACTACCGCCGACTGCTGGAAAACCCGGATGTCACGGCCGAGGTCAAGTCCTACATCCGGGAGCGGATCCGTGCCGGCGCGTTTCTGATCAAGAGCATCCACCAGCGGCAGCGCACCATCCACCGGATTGCATCGGAAATTGTCGCCGCGCAGCAGGACTTTTTTACGAAGGGGGTCGGGCATCTCCATCCGATGACCATGGCTGCCGTCGCGACCCGTGTCGGCGTCCATGAGACCACGGTCTCGCGCACGGTTTCCAACAAATACATGCAGACCCCGATCGGCCTCTTTGAAATGAAGTATTTCTTCACGCCGGGCATCAAAACCGACTCCGGTCCGAACATCTCCAACCGTACCGTTCAGGACAAGATCACCCAACTCGTCGCCGCCGAAGACCCCGCCGACCCCCTCTCGGATCAGGTCATCCAGACCGCCCTGCTCGCTACCGGCATCCAGATCGCCCGCCGCACCGTGGCCAAATACCGACTGATCCTCAAAATCCCGCCGTCGCATCTCCGCCGACGCACCGGTTGAAGACCGGAGACATCGGTCACAGCAAAACGCACATCGCCGAACGGGCCTTGATTTCCTTGCCGATCTCGCCGACCAGCGCCTCCGGAACCGGCTGGTAGAGCTTGAAGATCGCCAGTGAGCGGTTGGTGCGCGCATCGTGCGGGTTGCGGATGTCTTCGATATTGAATCCGGCATCGGCGAGTTTACGGCTGATCGTCGCGATCACGCCCGGACGGTCGTCGTAGAGGAAGAACAGCGTCGACGCCTGCGGGACGAAGTAGAGATGGTCGAACTCGTTGATCCGCGAGACCATCAGCACGCCTTCGGCCACCGTGCCGCGAACGCTGGTCCGCTTGAGCTGGTTGTCGGCCTGCTCCACAATCAGGTCGATCGTGATCGAATTGGCAAACCCCTTATCCGTTTCGATCGCGCGGTTGACGTAGTCGATTCCCATCTCCTTGATGAAGGCGGCGGCGGCCTTGTAGTCGTTGTAGCGGTCGAAGTCCTCCCAGATCCCCGAGAGGATCGGGACGAGCAGCCAGTTGGCGTAGGGTTCAAGCCGGCCGTAGAAGCTGGTCTCGATCATGGTGATGGGCAGGGAGCGGCCGGAGAGTTCACGGGTCACGCGCGCGAGGGTGTAGGCCAGCTCGCAATAGGTCTTGTCGAGCCCTTCGGGGATGTCGCGGTTGACGATAAAGGTCGTCACGCCCTTCTCGTCTAAGTCAATCAGTTCTCGCGCGGCACGCTCTGCCGCAACGAAGTTCGCCTCCTGCGTGCTGGCGCCGAGGTGCGGCAGCATGATGTCCGCGATGTCGGAGATCGGCTTGGGGCCAGCCTCGTCCTTGGGATAGACGTCGTTCAGCAGGCGAAGCTTTTTCGCGGCCTTGATCTCACGCAAGGCGGCCTCGTCAATGATCCCGGCGCGGGCGCAATTGACCAGCGTCGCGCCGGTCTTCATGAGGGCTAGCAGGTCCCGGTTGATCAGATGGCGGGTCCCCTCGCCGCCGGGTATGTGGAGCGTGACGATGTCGGACTCGCGGAACAGTTCATCGAGCGTCACCGGCTCGATCCCGCAGTCGCGCACCCGGTCGCCCGGCACCAGGGGATCAAAGCCCAGCAGACGGCATTCAAACCCTTTCAGACGCTTGGCGACCAGCCGGCCGATGTTGCCCAAGCCGACGATGCCGACCGTCTTTCCGGTCAATTCGCGCCCCATGAACGCTTTTTTCTCCCAGTCGCCGCGCCGTGTCGAGGCGTCGGCGGGAATGATGAAGCGGGCGTCGGCAAGAATCATGGCGATGGCCTCTTCGGCCACGGCATTGGCGTTCGCGCCGGGCGTATTCATCACATCCACGCCCCGCTTGCGTGCGTACTTGGTGTCGATGGTGTCAAAGCCGGCTCCCGCCCGGATGATCACGCGCAGATCGGGCAGTGCGTCAATCAGCGCGGCGGGCACTTTCTCGCTGCGGACGATCAGCGCGTAAGCGTCGGGATGGGCCTTGGCCAGGTCCTCGATGGGCGTCTTGGCGTCCTGAATCACCGCGTAGCCGCCGTTGGCCTTGAGCATGTCGGATGCCACCGAATCGAGCTTGGTTGGGATGAGTACCTTTTTCATGCTTCTACAATCCTATGAAGTTTTGCTATTGTAATCCCGTTTCGGGTCTCGCCCCCCGGTGCCTCGGGGACGGCAGAAGCCCGTTGAGGGTTCAAATGTACCATCCTGAACTGACAATATCAAGTTTCCGCGTTGCCGTTCGCGTCGGGCTGTCGCTGCTGGGCGTGCTGGCGCTGGCTGCCGCGCGGCCCGCAGGTGCCCAGATGGGCGCGCCTGCCGACGCGCCGTTGGAAACCGCACCGTCCGACGGCCCCGCCATCGCCCGCAAGGAGCCGTCTTGGTTCGGCCGTCCGGTCGAGCGGACACCGGCGGCCCAGTGGCAGCGCGTGCAGCGGTTGGAGTCGGGCAAACATCTCAAACAGGCGATCAAGGCGGCAAACGCGCTGGTGCGCACCTGGCACCACACCCCCGAGGCGGCCCAGGCGCAGTTGGCCGTGGCCCGCCTGAACGAAGCCCGCGACAATCCCGTCGCGGCGTTTGACGAATACCAGTATCTGATCGATCATTTCGCCGGCATGTTCCCGTTCCAGCAGGTCCTGGAGCGGCAATACCAGATCGCGAACCACCTGCTCACACCTCCCAAAACCTTTCTCGGCCTGGTGTTGAACTCGATGGAAGACGTCCGCCTCCGCTTCGAGCAGATCGTCCGCAATGCGCCCAACGGGGAACGCGCGCCTGACGCGATGTTCAAAGCCGCCTCCTGCCATGAACTGGATGACGATCCCGTCGCGGCGGCCGACGTCTATGCAACCCTGCAGACCCGCTACCCCACCGCCACGTCAGCCGTGGCTGCCGCCGCCGAGGAGATCCGCATCCGGCGCGCCCTCGCCAACGCCCATCCCATGGACGAGGCGCTCACCCGCCGCGCGATCGCCGCGATCGACAACGCCCTGCTCGCCCATGGCAGGCAGCTCAATCGCGATGAGCTGGCCTCCTGGCGCGCCGCCTTATGCGAGGCGGCGATGCACCGCGCCTACGCGCGGGCGGCGTTTTATGATGGCACGCGCAAACGACCGCGCGCGGCGCTCACCGCCTACCGTGAGTTTATCCGCGTCTATCCCGATTCCCCCCACGCCGAAGTCGTCAACGCCCGCATCCGCGAGATTGAAGACGCTTCGAACACGACGACCCGTTCATCCCCAACCCAGGAGTAACACCATGAAGAATGCCGCCCTGCTCGCGATCCTCGCCGGCTGCGTGTGCGCCGGCTGCGCCACCTACCGTTTCGGCAACCCCGTCCCGGAAAACCGCCGCCTGCTCGCCGTGCCCGTCTTTGTCAATGGCGTCAATCAGCCCGAGGCGGAGGCCGTGGTGACTCAGGCGCTCTGCCGCGAGGTCATCCGTGACGGCTCCTTCACGCTGACCTCCGCCGACCGCGCCGCGCTCATTCTCAAGGGAACGGTCACCGCCTACACCCTCAAGCCGCTCCGCTATCGGGAGAACACCAGCAGCACGCCCATCGAATACCGCGCCACGCTCGCAGCCGAGGTGACCCTCGTGGACGCCGCCTCCGGGGCCGTCGTGATCCCCGCGTTCACACGCACCGCCGAAACGACCGTGGTGGCGGGCGACGACCTGCAGACCGCCAAGGGATCGGCCCTGCACAACGCCGCGCAGAACCTGGCTCGGACCCTCCTGCTGGAGGCCGTCACCCGCTGCGGCGAGTGACGCCCGCGTTTTTCATCGACTAGTGTGCCGCGAATTTGCCATACTACCTGCCTATTTCTGGCACGGGTATCAGGTGCCGAGGACGAAGGCGGGCTTTTATGGAATCCATGACATGCAGGACTGGGGGGGTCACCGCGGCGCGGGGATTTCGCGCAGCGGGAGTCGAAGCCGCGATCAAATATCCGGATCGTAAGGATTTCGCGTTGCTGGTCTCGGACGTGCCGGCCGCGGTTGCGGCCGTCTTCACGACGAACCGCGTGGCCGCGGCGCCGGTGCAACTCGACCGCGAGCGGGTCGCCGCGGGCAAAGCCCAGGCCGTCGCTATCAACAGCGGCTGCGCCAACGCCTGCACCGGCGAACAGGGGATGATCAACGCCCGCGAGATGGCCGCCGCCGTTGCCGGCGCGCTGGCGATCGACGAGCGGTTGGTGCTGGTGTGCTCGACCGGCGTGATCGGGGTCAATCTGCCGATGGCCCGCATCCACGCCGGCGCGGCGCGCGCCGCCGCGGCGCTCAGTCCGACCGGCGGGGATGACGCCGCGCACGCAATCCTGACCACCGACACGGTGCCCAAGCAGATCGCGGTGCGGCTGCAGATCGACGGCCGCGACGTGACCGTGGGCGGCATGTGCAAAGGCTCCGGGATGATTGAACCGATGATGGCCACCCTGCTCGGCTTCATCACCACCGACGCTGCGGTCGCCACGCCCGCACTCGACGCGGCGTTACGCCGTGCCGTGGACGTGAGTTTCAACCGGGTGGTGGTCGACGGCGACCGCAGCACCAACGACACCCTGATCCTGCTGGCCAACGGCGCGGCGGGGAACCGCCCGCTCGACCCCGCCCATCCGCAGTGGGACGCGTTTGTGGACGCGCTGACGCACGTCTGCACCGAACTGGCCAAGAAGCTGGTGCTCGACGGCGAAGGCGCAACCAAATTTGTGACGGTTCGCGTAACCGGCGCCCGGAGCGCCCATGACGCGCAGCTTGCCGCCCGGGCAGTCTCCAAGTCGGCGCTGGTCAAGACCGCGTGGTTCGGCAACGACCCCAACTGGGGCCGCGTGATCGCCGCCGTCGGGTATTCCGGCGCGGACGTCGACGACCAGAAGGCGCAGATCTACTACGGTGACGCGTGCGCCTACGACCGGGGCACGGTGGCCGACGCCACACGGCTCAAAGCCCTGCAGGCGGTGATGCGCAACTCCGCCTTTGACGTGACGGTGAACCTCAACCTCGGCACCGGGGAAGACACCATCTACACCTGCGATTTCTCTTATGACTACGTGAAGATCAACGCGGAGTACACAACGTAAGCCGGATCCACCCGGACAGCCATGCTGACAGGACGCCGAAGTGATGCAGAAGTACATTGAAAAAGCCAACGCGCTGATCGAGGCGATGCCCTACATCCAGGACTTCCGCGGATGCGTGGTGCTCGTCAAGATCGGCGGCAGCGTGATGGAGTCGGAGGCGAACATCGAGCGGCTCCTCACCGACATTGCGTTCATGAACACCGTCGGCATCCGGCCGGTGCTGGTGCACGGCGGCGGCAAGGCGATCTCGCGGGGGATGGAACAGGCGGGCATCGCCCCGCGATTCGTCCAGGGACTGCGGGTGACCTGCAGCGCGACCATCGGGGTGGTTGAAAAAGTGCTCAAGCAGGAGATCAACGCCAAGGTGGTTGGAATCCTCCAGAAGCATGGCGTCAATGCCCGTCCACTGCACGGCGACTGGATTTTCCGTGTCGAAAAGAAATGCGGCCGCGACGCGACAACGGGCGAACCGTTCGATTGGGGATATGTGGGGGAACCCGTCGCGGCGGACGCGCGGCCGGTTCGCGAGATGCTCGACGCGGGGCTCCTCCCCGTGGTCACTCCGCTCGGCACGGGTCCGGGCGGCCTCTTGTACAACATCAATGCGGATTCGGCCGCCGCGGCTCTGGCCACGGCGCTCAAAGTCCGCAAGTTGGCGTTTATTTCGGATGTGCCGGGCTTGCTGCGGGATGTGACGGATGCGGAATCGCTCATCACGACGCTGCGGGTCGGTGAGATTGCCACGCTCAAACAGGCGGGCGTTGTGGGTGGCGGCATGCTGCCCAAGTTGGACAGTTGTGTTGAGGCGATTCGCGCCGGGGTGGGCAAAGTCCATCTGATCGACGGCCGGATGCCGCATTCGCTGCTGCTTGAAGTGTTCACAAAAAAAGGTGTAGGAACGGAGATTATTGCCGATGAGTAAGAGCGCTGATATTGCCACATTGTTTGACCAGTACGTCATGCACACCTATAGCCCCACGGTCACGCTGGCCAGCGGGCACGGGTGCAAGGTGCGCGACGTGGATGGCATGACCTATCTTGACTTCACGGCCGGAATCTCCGTGCTGAATGTGGGGCACACCCACGCCAAGGTGTTGAAGGCCGTGCAGGATCAGGCCGGCGCGCTGATTCACTGCTCAAATCTGTTTTACACGCCCAATCAGGCGCTGCTGGCGCAACGGCTCTCCAAGCTGTCGCTGGGCGGCAAATGCTTTTTCTGCAACTCGGGCGCCGAAGCCAACGAGGCCATGGTCAAACTGGCGCGCCTGTGGGGGCACGAGCAGGGCAAATACGAGGTGATCGCCATGCGCAACGCGTTCCACGGCCGGACGCTGGCGATGTGCGCGGCGACGGGCCAGAGCAAAGTGCAGAAGGGCTATGACCCCATGCCGCTCGGATTCGTCCATGCGGCGTTCAACGACATCGAATCGGTGCGCGGGCTGGTCAACGCACGAACCGTCGCGGTCATGCTTGAGGCCGTGCAGGGAGAAGGCGGCGTGATCCCCGCGACGCAGGAATTCATGACGGGCGTGCGCACGCTGTGCGACGAAAAGGGCCTGCTCATGCTGTGCGACGACATTCAGTGCGGCATGGGCCGTACGGGCCAGTGGTTCGGCTGGCAGAATTACGATGTCAAGCCGGATGCCTTCACACTCGCCAAGAGCCTCGCCGCCGGCCTGCCGATGGGGGCGCTGGTCGCCGCGCCGAACGTCTCGGACGTGTTTCAGCCGGGCAACCACGGCTCGACCTTCGGCGGCAATCCCCTGGCCTGCGCCACGGCGATGGCCGTGCTCGACGTGATCGAGGAGGAAGGGCTGGTCGCCCGCGCCGCTGAGGCGGGCGCGCTCTTCCGCGAGGGGCTGCAGGCCCTGGTCGACAAATACGAGAAAGTGCTCGACGTGCGAGGCGAAGGCCTGATGATCGGCCTGGTCATCGACGGTTCCGCCAAGGATGTCGTCACCGCCTGCCGCGCAATGGGCCTGCTCTGCTGCGCCGCCGGCGAGCATGTCGTGCGGTTCCTCCCGCCGCTGAATGTCAAGGACGATGAACTGGAGGAGGCGCTGGAAATGGTCGGCGATGCGCTGGAGCAGATTTACAATCCGGAAGCGTAAGCCGGGTGGTGGAAAGGCGCGTCCCGGGCGGGACGCCTGCCACCAAACCCGACACGCCGTCTTTTCGTTTGTTGCACGCACCTGACACGAGAGGAACAGCCATGGCACTGACACTGCAAGACCTGAAGCACGAGAAAGTCGGCGCCTGCGTATCGGGTGGCCTCGACAGCCGCACGATCGCCAAGGTGCTCACCGAAAACGGCGTGGACGTCGTCGCGTTCACCGCCGACCTCGGACAGCCTGACGAAGTGGACATCACGGACATCCGTAAACGGATGAAGCCATGCGGCGTCGACACAATCCTCGTGGATCTTAAATCCGAAATGGGCGAAGCCTGTTTCGAGGTGATCGAGGCCCAGGCGATGTACGACGGCGGCTACTGGAACTCCACCGGCATCGGCCGGGCCGTGACGGTCTGCGGCCTCATCGGCGCCATGCGCAAGCAGGGCTGCACGGTGCTGTCACATGGCGCGACCGGACGCGGCAACGACCAGATGCGCTTCGAACGCTACACCAACGTCATCGCGCCGAAAATGAAGGTCTACGCCCCCTGGCGCGACCCCGAATTGCTGGCGCGCTTTCCGGGCCGGACGCAAATGGCCGCCTATCTCGCGCAGTTCGGCATGCCCGCGCCGGTGGGCAAGAAGGATAAGAAATATTCGACCGACAGCAACCTGGCGGGGCTGTCCCACGAAGCCGAGGATCTCGAGAGCCTGGAAACGCCCATGACCATCGTCACCCCGACCATGGGCGTGTGGCCGATGCAGGCGCCGGACAAGGCCGAGAAAGTCGCCATTCGCTTTGAAAAGGGGCGCGCCGTGGCGATCAACGGTCAGGACGTCGACCCCGTGCGCGCCATGACCCGGGCCAACACCCTCGGCGGCCGCAACGGCGTCGGCATGAAGCACGCCCTCGAAAACCGGATCATCGGCACCAAGAGCCGCGGCGTCTACGAGGCGCCGGGCATGGAAGTGCTCGGAACCGCCCTGCGCTTTCTCTACCAGGCGGTGCTCGACCGACGCGCAACCGCGCTTTTCCAACAGCTTTCGAAGCTCGTGGCCGACCAGATTTACGACGGCCGCTACTACGACCCGATGACCCAGGCCGCGCGCGCCGCGATCCGGGTCCTCGCCCGCGCCGCCAGCGGCACGGTGACGGTCTCGCTCTACAAGGGTAATATCTTTTTCCAGTCGCTCAGCGGGTGTCCCGCATCGCTCTACAACGAAGCCGATTCCTCCATGGAGGCCAGCAACGGCCTCAACCCGGTCAGTTCCCAGGGGTTTGCCGAAATTCAGAGCGTCGAAGCCCGTATGATGGCACTCGCCAAACAGATTAAGCTGTGACCGGGAACATATCGGGGCGCAGACATGTCTAACCTCAGTGAGCAGCGCCAGGAACGCGAAGCCGAAGAGGCCCGCGTGAATCAGCTTGTCCGGCGCGCTCAGGAGGGAAGCATGGAAGCGGTAGACGAACTGGTGCGCACCTATCAGACGCCCATTTTCTCGCTGGCGTACCGTATGGTAAACCAGCGCGAGGAGGCCTGCGACCTCACGCAGGAAGTCTTCGTCAAGGTCTATCGCGCCATCCGGTCTTTCAAAGGCAAATCGCGGTTTTCAACCTGGCTCCATGCGCTCGCGATCAACACCTGCCGCAGCCGGCGGAAGCGCCTGCGGCGGATCGGTTTTTTTGAAGCGACGTCCCTGGATGCGGTCCCTGACGGGTCAGACTCGCCGCTCCCGCGCCATGAGCCGGTGGACCCCGGGGTCCGGCCCGATGCCGCGCTTGAACGGCACGAGACCCGGGAGATCGTGGGGCGCGCCATCGCGATGCTCGCCGAGGAATTTCGCGAAGTGATCGTCATGCGCGACATCCAGGGCTTGAGCTATGAGGAAATCGCCCTCGCGACAGGCTGCCAGGCGGGGACGGTCAAATCGCGGCTCTGGCGTGCCCGAGCCAAGGTTAAAGAAGTGCTTTTGCGGGAGGGGTTGCTATGCCGTGCGCCGCAATAACCGAGTGGATGGGAGACCATCTCGACGGCCGTCTGGATGCCGCGCGCGTCCGGGAGCTGGAGGCGCACCTCGCCACCTGCGAAGCCTGCCGCCGCGAATGGGAGGACCTGCAGCAGACGGTGGCGCTGATCCGCGAGTTGCCGCCGGTCACGCCCCCCGCCGACCTCCTGCAGTCCGTGCATCAACGCCTGGCCCGGCAACGCCATTCGCGGCGGGTTGTGTTTTGGCGCGTCCTCAACCTGCCGCAGACACGCGTGGCCCTCGCGGCGTCCTGTGTCATTCTGGTCGGAATCACCAGTTTGCGGTGGCGACCGGCAAACCCCGTCGATATCGAGGACATCGCACGGCGCGCGAACCGGAATGCGCCCGCCGGTGAAGCCACCATGGCACGGTCCCTGACGAAGAGCCAGGATGCCGATAGTAGCCTCACCGCCGCAACCCAACCGGAAGAAACAGGTGCGCCGTACGCTGATAGCACCGCAGAGCTCGGGCTGGACATCGCCGCGACAGCGGCGCCAAGCCTTGTATCCGGAAGCACGAAAACGCCGGCGCCCCTCACCAGCCATACACGCCCTGAAGGTTCAGTGGCATCGGCGAAACGGGATGATGTACTGTGGCGGGCTGATGCCGTGGCTGATGTCGTGGCTGATACCGTGGATGCTAAAAAAGCCGAAGGCGGACCGCCTCCTGCGGGACTCAGCATCGGCGGCGGTTTCGCGCTTGAGGAACACGAACGCTCACCCTCCGAACACGCCTCACGGAGGGGCTCGGTCCCGGCCATGAAACCGCAGGCGGCAGCTCTCGAGAAGTCTCTGGAGTTGGAATCCGCCACGGCAAAAGACGAACTGAACGAGACCCCGGGGTGGCGTCAGAGCCCGCCGCCGGATGTTTCCAAACTGGTGTCGGACAACCAGGAGCAGGATGCCCCGAAAAGGGAACGGATGTATGACGCGTCGGCGTCGCGGGTGCTGGCGTCGCGATCATCCGAACGCCGTCAGGCGGAATCGCCACGTCCGATACCGCGAATCATCGTCCTGGGCGGTGGCGATGCGGCGGCGGCACGACAGATTCTGGCCCGCTTTGTCGTTCACGCCGTCGCCGGAGAAGTCCCGGAATTCAAAGGGATAGCCGACGCCGAAGACCGCGTGAACGAGCCCGCCGACGAGCTCCGGAAAACAAAAATAGCCCCAGACACCGCTATTTCGGGTTGGATTCAGGCGGCCGATTATGACCGGCTGCTCGCGGCCCTCAAGACCGCCGGAACCCCCACAGACGATATCCGCACGGAGCCTCCGGCGGATGGCAAGAGCAGACGCACCGAGGCCGCAGAGCTGCTTTTTGTCACCATCACCCTGACGCCCCCCTCGCCGTAATGGAATTTGATTCGCACGCACTCAATGATGAACAGACAAACGATTGCGCTCCCAGCCTCACAGTCTTCTGCCCTTTTTAGAATGAATACACCGTTTCCATTTTTCGCGCGCTCATGTTCCTTCCGACTGCTGCCGCTGGTGGCGCTGCTGGGCCTTGCGGCCTGCCGCCCGCCGACACCGGCCGCACCTCCTGAAACGTCCGCTCCCCCCCCGCGCATCATTTCGCTCGCGCCGTCGCTGACCGAGATTCTCTTCGCCATCGGGGCCGGCGATTGCGTGGTCGGCCGCACCGATGTCTGCAACTATCCGCCGGAGGCGAAGGCCGTACCGGTGATCGGCAGTTTTGGCAAACCCTCGATCGAGGCCCTGGCCGCGCAAAAACCGACCCATGTCTTCAACGTGGATCTGGAGGATAAATCGCTCCCCAATCTGTTCGCCCGGCTCGGGTGGCGCAGCGAACGGATTCCCTGCTCGCGTCTCGCCGATATTCCGGATGCGATCCTGGCGGTCAGCAGCCACTCCGGCCATACAAACGCGGCGATTCGCCTCGCGGACGAGATCCGTGCCGGCATCGCGGCCCGCCGTGAAGCGGCCATCGGCGCCGACACGCCGCCGTCGGTACTCGTCGTCGTCTGGTGGGAACCGCTGATGACCGTCGGACGACCCTCTTTCATCGCCGATCTGGTGACCCTCGCCGGCGGCCGTCTCATCACGGCGGGGATCGAGCGTGACTATTTCACCGTCTCCGAAGAGTGGGTGTTGCGCGAAAATCCAGACGTGATCCTCTCGCTGGGCACGGAAAACCCCGGCGAAACCCTCATCCGCCTGCGCGCCACAACCGGCTGGCGCGCGCTGCAAGCCGTCAAAACGGGACGCGTCTACGATGCCTTCGACCAGGACATCGTCTGCCGGCCCGGCCCCCGCATTCTCGACGCGGTCGATCAAATCCGCGCCGTCCTGACCGTCCCGCCGCCTCAATGACGGGCGTCAAACGGGGTGGTAAAAACCGCCGCCCCGCCCAGTTCCGCCTCGATCTCCAGCAGACGGTTATACTTGGCCGTCCGTTCGCCCCGACAAGCCGAGCCGGTTTTGATCTGACCGCAGCCCATGGCTACCGCCAGGTCGGCGATAAAGGCGTCTTCCGTCTCCCCCGAGCGGTGCGAGATGATCGCACCCCACCCCGCCTCGCGGCAGAGGCGGACTGCCTCGAGGGTTTCGGTGACGGTGCCGATCTGATTGAGCTTGATCAGAACCGCATTGGACGCCCGTTCGCGGATGCCGCGGGCAATGAAACGGGTGTTGGTCACGTAAAGATCGTCGCCGACGATTTGCACCGCCCCGCCGAGTGCGGTGGTCAGCGCGCGGAACCCCTCCCAGTCGTTCTCATCCAATCCATCTTCGATGGAGACGATGGGGAAACGTGCGGCCCAATCCCGGTAGAGCGCAATCATCCCGTCGCTGCTTTTACACCCCTGCCCCGATTTGCTCAACTGATAGTTTCCGTCCGCGGCGAACGAACTCGCGGCGGGGTCGAGGGTGATCGCCGCGTCACGACCGGGCGTGTAGCCCGCGGCCGTGATCGCCGCGACGATCAACTCACAGGCCTCCTCATTCGACCGCAAGTTCGGCGCGAATCCCCCTTCATCGCCCACCCCGGTGGCGTAGCCGTGGCGGGTCAGCAACGTTTTCAGCGCGTGGAAGGTCTCGGTGCCGCACCGCAGCGCCTCGGCGAATGAGGGAGCTCCGATCGGCATGACCATGAACTCCTGGAAGTCGACGGGGGTGTCGGCATGTTTGCCGCCGTTGAGAATGTTCATCATCGGCACCGGAAGCCGCGCCGCACCCTCGCCGCCCAGCCAGCGGTAGAGAGGCTGGCCCGCCGCAGACGCCGCCGCGCGCGCAACAGCCATCGAGACGCCGAGAATCGCGTTCGCACCCAGCCTGGCCTTGTTGGGCGTGCCATCGCATGCGATCATGAGCCGGTCGATCGCCGCTTGATCCGCGACGCTGCGCCCCGTGAGCAGCGGCGCCAGCACGGTATTGACCGCGCCAACCGCCTTCAGCACGCCCTTGCCGCCGTAGCGGGCCGGGTCGCCGTCACGCAGCTCAACCGCCTCGTTCTCCCCCGTCGAGGCACCCGACGGCACGGAGGCGGCCGCGCAGCTCCCCCCCTCAAGCGTCACACACACCCGCACCGTCGGATTTCCACGCGAATCCAAGATCTCCATCCCCTGAACCGAACGAATCGTCTCGCGCATGGCATTATCCTCCCACTGTCATGGATGACTCGGCTAACCGGATCACCGTCGATTGTACCACAGTCCGAATGAAGAGAAAGCTGAAAGCTGAAATTAGCTATTGCCTTCCCCGGCGACCTGCCATACAATGTTTTCATGGTTGCGCCGTTATTGATCAGTATGCGCGGCTGGATGCGAATGCCGATGCGGCCGCCGCGTGGCGGACAGACGATGGTCGAGTATGTCATTGTCGTCGTGTCGTTGTTTGCCGCGCTGACCACACTGGCCGTACTCATGTACGCGCTGCGGCAGCAATCAAACCGGGTGCTGGACTTGATTGCGTCCGACTACCCTTGAACGGATAACACCCGCCATTGGCGGAAAGGAGCGCTTATGCGCATGTCATCACGCAAAGGACAGACGATGGTCGAGTACATCATCATCGTCGTGTTGATCGCCATCACCCTGATCGCCCTCTTCACCAAGTTCGGCAAGGCCATCGGCAAGAAGACCGC
>CAZOJL010000052.1:0-7530 GCA_964580075.1 uncultured Akkermansia sp.
CTCTGGCGGCACCGCGCCAGAGGCCTGCCTGAACCCTGAACCCTGCCCCTTCTTTGGCCCGGGTTTCTGAGCGCGTCACAGCAGCGGCAGAGGAGCGGGGATGGTCTCCAGCGGCGGCAGGGGCGGGAGGCGGAGCCAGCGACAGGCGGCTTCGGAGGGTCCGTCCTCGGCTTCGAACAGGTGCCGCCACCGATTCTGAAAAGCGAGGCCGTTGCGGATGACCGTGGCGGCGTTGTTCCGACCGGGTGAGCCTTGGGTGGTGGTGCTCTCGAAATGATACATCTCGGCTGCAGGGGAGTAGACGGCCCGCCAGCCCGCTTCGCGAAGACGGTAGCAGAGATCGAAATCCTCAAACTGAACGGGATGAAAGATCGGGTCGAAGCCTCCATGCTGTCGTGTCAAATCGGCGCGGAGCATGAGGCAGGCGCTGATCAGGCACTGCACGTCGGTGTCGGTGGCGAAGGCGGGGGCGTCATGGGGCTGACCGCGGCCGCGAAAGCAGACGTGGCCGCGGCGGGAGATTCCGACCCCCGCGCACTGGATCGTGGCGTCGGGCGTCGGATAAACCAGTTTCGGCCCGGCCATGCCGATATCCGGGGCGCGTTCGACCGCCTCGCGCAGGCGGGGCAGCCAGGCACGGGTGCGCGGCGCGACATCGTTGTCCATGAAGATCAGGAAGGTCCCCGCCGCCGCCGCGATTCCCTGGTTGCGGGCGGTTGAGCATCCGACGTTTTCGGCATTGCGGAGCAGCCTCACGGGCACCCCGCGTGTGGCGGCATGGGGGACGAGCTCGTCCACAATCCAGTGCGGCGTGCCGTCCGAAGACCCGTTGTCGACCACCAGCAGTTCCCAAGGCGCGTCGCTGACGGTGTCGCGCAGCAGTGCGGTCAGACAGCGCCGGGTGACGGCGAGTTTATTGAAGGTGAGGGTGATGACGGAATAGCGCATGGGATCAGCCCGCCAGTTCCCGCGCCGCGGCGACGATGGCCGCGACGTCGGGAATGCATGCCGCTTCCAGAACCTTGGAGGCGGGGATGGGGCAATCGGGGCCGGCGAGGCGGCGGATGGGCGCGTCGAGCGAGTCGTAGGCGGCTTCAAAGATGCGGGTGGCGACCTCGGCGCCGAACCCGCCGGTGACCGGCCCTTCCTCGACGATCAGCACGCGGCCGGTCTTGCGCGCCGCCGCTATGATGGTCTCGGTGTCGAGCGGGGCGAGGGTGCGCAGATCGACCACTTCGGCGGTGATGCCGTCGGCGGCCAACTGGCGGGCTGCGGCCAGGCAGAGGTGGGCCATGTAGGACCAGGCGATCAGGGTGACACGGTCTCCGGAGTGTGTGATGCGGGCCTTGCCGAACGGGGTCGGCGGCGGGAGGGTCTCGCCGATCGGCCAGCGGAGCGGATAGAGGAGTTTGTGTTCCAACATGAGCACCGGATTGGAGCCGCGGATGGCGGTTTGCAGCAGACCCGACGCATCGGCGGCGTCTGACGGGGCGGCGATCCGGATGCCCGGGATGCCGGTGAACAGGCGTTCGAGCGTCTGCGAGTGGGTGGCGCCATAGCCGCGGCCGCCACCGGTTGGCGCGCGCACAACGAGAGGGCAGGGGATTTGGTAGATGTAGTGAAGCTTGGCCGCAAGATTGGCAAGCTGATCCACCGCCAGCGTGATGAAGTCCATGAACATGATCTCAATCACGGGGCGGAGTCCGGCGGCGGCGGCGCCGATGGCGGTGCCGACCAGCGCCTGTTCCGAGATCGGCGTGTCGCGGACGCGGTCGGGACCGAAGGTGGCGAGTAGTCCCTTGGTCACACCGAACGCGCCGCCATACGCGCCGATATCCTCGCCCATCAGAAAGACGGCGGGGTCGCGCCGCATTTCGGCGGCGAGCGTATCGCGGAGGGTGACAGTGAAGGTTTTCATGGGGGAGTCCTGGGCGCAGAACAGAGAACACGGGTTCAGTCTGGGGCGAAGACGCCATCGGCAACGGTGGCGGGGTCCGGATCCGGACTGGTCTCTGCAAAGCGGATGGCGTCGGCAATGGTTTGTTCGGCGCGGGCACGGCAGGCGGCGATGCGTGCGGGGGCTGGTCCGTGAGCGTTTTGCAGCAGCGTCTCCAGTCGGCTGATCGGTTCGCGTCGCCAGGCGTCGGCCTCCTCGGTTTGGGTGCGGTATTCGCGGGGGTCGCCTTTGGAATGGCCCGAAAGGCGATACGTTTCGCATTCGACGAGCGAGGGCCCTGAACCGGCGCGGGCGCGGGACAGGGCGGTTTCGACGGCCAGGCGGACATCGGCCACGGTGTTGCCGTCGACGGCGTAACCGGGGATGCCGTAGGCGGCTCCCCGGTCGGCCACCCGGGTGTTGGCGAGACCGGCGGCGACGGGTGTGGACATGGCATAACGGTTGTTTTCGCAGACCACGACGAGGGGGAGGCGCCAGAGCGCAGCCAGATTGAGCGCCTCATGGAAGAGCCCCTCATTGGCGGCGCCGTCACCGATGATGCAGACCACGACACGACCGGTGCGGCGCTGTTGCGCTTCGAGTGCCAGTCCGCAGGCGAAAGCCATGCTTCCGGCGGTGATGCCGTTGGCGCCGTAAAAGCCGAGGGTGGTGTCAATCATCATCTGGCTGCCGCCGCGGCCGCGCGAATAGCCGGTCGCTTTGCCGAACATTTCGGCCATCATGCGCCCGGGATCGGCGCCGACGGCGAGGAAATGGCCGTGGCCGCGGTGTGTGCTGGTGAGCGCATCTCCGGGTTGCAATGCGGAGGCTATGCCTACGGCGACCGCCTCCTGGCCAATGCAGACATGGGCCGTACCCATGATGCGTCCTTCGGAGAACAACCGTTCCACCGCCTCTTCAAAGCAGCGGATCACCACCATCCGTTCATAACACGCCCACACATCCATAAGAATTCTCCACAGGTGGGTACAGTGTAGCGACTTTTATGCCAACGTGCCAGCGGTCTGTTTGGTTTCCCTGAGAAGAAGTGCTTGCAAAGCTCATCGGAATCGCCGATACTGCTGCCTCACTTTTACCCAAGAGGCCGATTTAAGGAGGATGAAATGGGAACAGGTCGCACACTCAATAAGAAGCCCCGCACGCGCCCCGTGAAGAGCGAAGGCGAGCGCCGGCGTCGTCAGAAGGTCCAGAAGAAGCGCTTGATCGGATTGGGCGTCGATGTGGCCGAGGCCCAGAAATTGGCCCCGGAGACGGTTCGCATCATGCTGAAGCGTCCGGCCAAGGTCACGCGGGCTGTCGCGAACAAGGCGGCCAGGGCCGCTGCTGCGACAGCCTGAGGCATGCGCGAGTGACGGGAAGAGCGACGCCGCCGGAACGCACGTTGCGTTCGGGCGGCGTTTTGTTTTATTGGAGAGACGGTATGATCACAGGGTTTGCATCTAATCGGTGCGAAGCGGTGCTGGCGGCGTGGTTGGGACAGGCGTTTAACGCGGCGTTTGGGGCGGAGGCGGCGGGTTTGACGATCCGCGTGCAGCCGACGGCCGACGCGCAGTTCGGCGATTTTCAGTGCAACGACGCGATGTCGCTGGCCAAACGGCTCAAGCAGGCGCCGCGTGTGGTCGCCGAAACGGCCATCCGGGCGCTGCCCTTTCCGGAATGCATCGAGAAGGCCGAGGTGGCCGGCCCGGGGTTCATCAATATGTCCGTCCATCCCGCCTGGCTGGCCGGCGAGGTGACGGCCCTTCTGGCCGCGCCGCGCGGCGGCATCCCGACCGTCGGCACGGGCCAGACGATCATCATTGACTACTCCAGCCCCAATGTCGCCAAGCCGATGCACATCGGCCACATTCGTTCCACGGTGATCGGCAATGCTCTGGATCGGATGTTCCGCGCCCTGGGATACACCGTCATCGCCGACAACCATCTGGGCGACTGGGGGACGCAGTTTGGCATTCTGATCATGGGATACCGCGCGTTCCTGGATCCGGCACGCCTCGAGCAGTCGCCGATCGAGGAGCTGGAGCGGGTCTATGTCGCCAGCTACAATCGGACAAAAGAGGATCCCGCCTGGCTCGACACCTGCCGCGCCGAGCTGGTCAAGTTGCAGCAGGGCGATCCAGACAATCTGGCCATCTGGAAGCGCTTCATCGGCCTCAGCATGAGCGAATTCGAGCGGATCTATGCCCGTCTCGGCGTGACGTTCGACCTGTGCCGGGGTGAGAGTTATTACAATAATCGGTTGGAAGAAACCTTGGCGTTGCTGGAAGCCCGTGGGGTTTCGTGCGAGAGCGAGGGCGCGCGTGTCGTCCCGTTGGAGGATGAGGGACTTCCGGTTTGCATCGTGCGCAAGAGCGACGGGGGGTTCAACTACGCGACGACCGACATCGCCACCGTGCGTAGCCGGGTGGAGGAGTTCGCCCCGAGCCGCATCATTTACGTCACCGACGAACGGCAGCAGTTGCATTTCAAGCAGTTTTTCACCGTTTGCCGTAAGCTGGGCTACACGACGGATTTGCAGCATGTCTGGTTTGGCCTGATGCGGCTGCCTGAGGGGACGTTCTCAACGCGCCAGGGTAATGTGATCCGTCTCGATGCGCTGTTGGATGAGGCGGAGCGCCGTGCGCGGGCGATCATTGACGCCTCGGAATCGGCCATGTCCGAGGCGGAGAAGCGCGCATTGGCGGCAGCGATCGGCATCGGTGCGGTCAAGTACGCCGATCTGAGTCATGATCCGCAGAACATGATCGTGTTCACCTGGGAGAAAGCACTGGCGCTCGAGGGAAACTCGGGGCCGTATCTCCAATATGCCTACGCCCGCATTTGCAGCCTGATCGACAAATATGCCGACCAGGTGCCCGGTCGTGAGCCGCGCGCCAATGCCCTGATCCTGGGAGACGCCATCGAAAAGGCGCTGGCCCTGCAACTGATGCAATTTCCGGGCGCGGTTGTCCGTGCGGCCAATGCCTGCAAGCCGAGCATCTTGGCCGACTACCTGTTTGCCCTGTCGCAGTCCTATAGCAGCTTCTACCAGCGCTCGCCCGTACTCAAGGCCGAAACAGCCGTACGCGACAGCCGCGTCTGTTTGTGCGCCCATGTGGCGGACGTGTTACGCGAAGGGCTGGGGTTGCTCGGCATCGACACGCCGCGAAGGATTTAACCTTGATCAGCGTCAAACAAGCGGTGTTGGGATTTGGGGGTCATCCGGTGCTGGATGGCGTGGAGCTGCACATCGAACGGGGAGACCGTTTGTGCCTGCTGGGGGCCAACGGCGCGGGTAAAAGCTCGCTGCTGCGGGCGCTGGCCGGTGAGATTCCACTCGACGACGGCGAGGTGGTCCGGCAGTCCGGCATCCGTGTAGCGAGCATGCCGCAGATGATTCCCGCGGGGCTCTCCGGATCGGTGCTCGACATTGTCCATCCCGGACACGCGCACGATGCGGATGGCGCGCTGACGCTGGAATCGGAACAGCTCATTAGCCGACTCGGGCTCGCCGCCGCCGCGTCCTTTGAGACGTTATCGGGTGGAACTCGACGGCGCGTGCTGCTCGCACGGGCCCTGCTGGGCAGTCCGGATCTGGTGATGCTCGACGAGCCGACCAATCATCTGGATATCGAGTCGATCCTCTGGCTCGAAAGCTTTCTCACCAAAATGTGCAAAACGATTCTTTTCGTGACCCACGACCGTGCCTTTCTCAGGCGCCTGGCAACGCGGATCATCGAGCTGGATCGGGGGCGGATCATCGACTGGGCGTGCGACTACGACACCTTTCTCACGCGTAAAGAGGAGGTGCTTGCGGCAGAGGACAAGGCGTGGGAGCGGTTGGACAAAAAGTTGGGGAAGGAGGAGGTGTGGTTGCGCCGCGGGGTCAAAGCGCGCACCACCCGCAACCAGGGGCGCGTGCGCGCACTGGAAGCACTCCGGGGTGAACGGGCGAAGCGCCGGGATCGCGCGGGCGCGGTGACCCTCTCCATCCAGGAGGCATCGCGTACCGGCCGGCTGGTGGTGCGTGCGCAGGATATCGCCTTTGGCTATGGGGACAAACCCTTGATCCGGCGCTGCACGACCGATGTGCTGCGCGGTGACAAGATCGGCGTGATCGGCCCCAACGGCTGCGGTAAAACCACCCTGCTCCGGCTTCTGCTGGAGGGTGAGCGTGCGAGTGGGCTGCGTGCCGTTGCGGGGACAGTCCGATTGGGCACCAATGTGCAGGTGGCCTATTCCGACCAGCTTCGGGAAACGCTGGACGACAGCCAATCGGTGTTGTCCGCGCTTGCGCAAGACCAGGAATTTGTGACGGTTGACGGCGTGCGGCGGCATGTGCTGGGGTATTTGGGCGATTTTCTGTTCACCCCGGATCGGGCGCGTCAGCCGGTGCGCGCCCTCTCGGGCGGGGAACGCAACCGGTTGCTGCTCGCCCGGCTGTTCGCCCAACCCTCGAACGTGCTGGTGCTCGACGAGCCGACCAATGACCTCGACCTGGACACCCTCGATCTGCTGGAGGAACGTGTTTCCCTCTATAGCGGAACGGTGCTGATGGTCAGCCATGACCGTGCTTTCCTCAACGCGGTTGTTGACCGGACGCTGGTTTTCGAGAAGTTCGATAATACCGAGCCGGAGGGCCTGTGGCTGGGTCCGGATGACGGCTGGTTTGTCAACGAATACGCGGGCGGGTATGACGATTGGGTGTCCACACGACGGCGGCCTCCGACGCCTGTGCCGACCAAACCGGGAAAGGCCGTCCGTGCCACTCCGGTCCGGACGCGTCGCTTGACCTTTGCCGAACGGACGGAACTGGCCTCGTGGCCGGAGCGGATTGAAGCGCTGGAATCCGAACAGAAGGCGCTGCATGTCCGGTTGGCGGATCCGACGTTCTATCGGTCGGGAGATGCGGCGGAGATCACGGCGGCCGAGAGCCGGAGCCGCGAACTGGATTCGGCCGTAGAATCCGCTTACCAACGGTGGACGGCGCTGGATTTGATCCGACACGAGTCGGAATGACGGCCCTTTTGGGGGTCATTCGGGCGAGGGCGGGTTGATGTACTGGTGGATGTTGGCCAGGCGTGCCGTGGCGAGGCTGCCAGGAATTTGTGAGGAGACGGTGAACCCGATCAAATTGTCGGCTGGCAGATTGAGTTCACACGTGGCGAACAGGTTCCAGGTTGTACCGTTGGCCGAGACCCACGCATCGAACTCCTGATCTCGTCTTTCGATCTTGAGATGACAGGGGAGTCGGATCGGCGAGGCGGAACGTCGGATGATCGCGGCAGTATTGTCAGCATGCCGGATTTGGAGAAACAGCTCGCCCGTGCCCAGAAATCCGAAACACAGGCCCGGTCCCGTGGCCGGATTGTCACCCTTGACCAACAGGCAGGTGACGTCGAACGTGTTGTTTCGGGCGATGGAGACAAATTGTGCAGAAAGGGCATAATTTCCGGAGGCGCCCGTCCAGACGAACATGCAGCGGTCGTAGCCCCTCCACATGTCCGTTCCCGTCCCCTGAATAATCATGCCTCCTCCCATTTGGATAATGCCCCCGCGCTGGGTTTGGTCGCCCAGAACCCTGCTGTTCCAAA
>CAZOJL010000052.1:7630-11429 GCA_964580075.1 uncultured Akkermansia sp.
AACGACGAGTATGCGCCGTACCTGCGGCCCCGATGGTCGACGCCACGAAGGGAATCTGACGCGCGCGAGGAGCCGTTTCCGCCCGCCTGGCTCGCTGATGATTTTCGCGGCGCGTGCGTCCAGCAGGGCCAAAAGCCTGCGGATCTCAACGGCGACGGCATCACTGTTGACGGGGCGATCCTCTGGATTGAACGCGATCAACTGCATCACCAGCCGCCGCGTCGCAGACGATACGTGCTTGGCAACCGTTTCGAGAGGCGTGGGCTTACGGATCAGCCTCGCTTTGACGACGTCGGCGGCGGTATCCCCGTCGAACGGGGTTCGCCCGGCGAGCAGATGGTAGAGCATCGCACCGAGGCTGTAGAGGTCGCTGAGATGGGAGTCCGGGGCACCGCGAAGCAGTTCGGGGGCGATATAATGCGGTGTGCCCAGGAGTCGGCCCTGGTTGTCGCGCCGCATCATGCCGGAAAGCCCGAAATCCACCAGTTTGGCATTGTTGTCCCGATCCAGCACGACGTTTCCCGGTTTGATGTCGCCGTGCGCCAAGCCCTCGCGATCCAGGGCCGACAGCCCTTCGGCCACATCCAATGCCATGCGCAACGCCTCACGTTCGTCGATGTGCCCCTCACGCTTCAACTTCGCGTCGAAATCCTCTCCGGTCACGAGTTCCATCACGAGGTAAGGCTGCTCGTCTGAAAAATTGAGCGCATACACCTGGGCCACACGGGGATGATTCAATTTTCCGGCCGCACACGCTTCCTGGCGCAGGCGTTCGCGGGATTCCGGGTCATTGGCGTGACAGTCGCGAACCAATTTGATCGCCACTTCGCGCTGCAACGATTCGTCTGTCGCGCGGTAGACGGTCCCCATTTCGCCTTCACCGATGCGGCCATGCAGCAGAAAGCCGCCCACCCGCCCCGGCACAAAGGCCTTGCAGCCGCAGCTTGGACAGCTCGCATGTGAGAGGGGCTGGGTGCCCGTCAGGGGAATGACGGTCTTGCAATGCGGGCATGTTCGCTCGGCCACGCATTCAAATCGAATGCCGAACGCAGGGACAGGAACGGCCGGTGCAACAGGCTCGCGTTTGACCCGGCGCAGGGAGCCGTGATGTTTGGGTTCGTTTAGCACGGGGTGAGTCCTGATGGGGTGTTCAGTTCCCCGTACAGCGTCTGGGGTGTTGCGCGGGTGAGGGTCACGGAAACCAGATCACCGGGGGTGACGTGGCGGCCGGCAGGGATTTCAAAGATGACGATTGTGTTGCCGGTGGTGCGGCCAGACCAGCGTGAGGCGTTTCGCAGGCTGGGGCCATCGGCGAGAACCTCGACGGTCCGGCCGATGCGGGCTTTGTTGAGCGCCTGGCCGCGTCGGTCGAGGTCGGCGAGGAGGATTTGGTTACGGCGCATTTTTTCGGCGGCGTCGACCGTTTCCGCGAGGGCGGCGGCGGGTGTGCCCGGCCGGGGGGAATATTTGAAGACGAAGGCATTGTCAAATGCCGCCTCGTCCATCAGCGTCCGCGTGGCCGTGAAATCCTCCTCCGTTTCGCCGGGGAACCCGACGATGACATCGGAGGTGAGCGCGAAACCGGGGCGGGCGGCACGCAGGCGGGCGACCGCGTCGAGGTAATCGGCTCTTGTGTAGCCGCGCCGCATGCGCGCCAGGATACGGTCGGATCCCGACTGCACCGGGAGGTGGAGATGGGCGCAGATCTGCGGGATGTCGCGCACGGCTCGCACCAGTTCGTCGGTGCAGCCGGAGGGGTGGCCGGACGTGAAGCGAATGCGGTGGATCCCGGGGATGGCCGCGACGGCTTCGAGCAAACGCGGGAAGGGCTCCGAGAAAGACGAGGGCGCGGGGGAGGCGGGCCAGACGGCATGCGTGCGTCCGTAATTCATGACCGACTGGCCGAGCAGGGTGACTTCGCGGACGCCGCGCGCGGCAAGCTCCCGGATCTCCGCGACAATCTCGGCGGCGGGTCGGCTGTGTTCGGGGCCGCGCACATCGGGGACGATGCAATAGGCGCAGCGCCGGTTGCAGCCGAGGAGAATCGTGACGAATGCGGCGTGCGAGCCGTCCAGATGGACATGCGGGGGATCGGTCACTTCCCCGGCATCACCCAGATCGGAAACCTGCGTCTCGCCGGCCGCCACCCGCGCGAGCAATCGCGGCACCGAGCCGTAACGCCGGGCGCCGACACTGAAATCGAGTCCGCGAACCGTCTTGAAAATCGATTCTCCAAGCCGTTGCGCCATGCAGCCCATGATGCCGACGATCAGCGGGCGGTCGCGCTTCTCGGCGCATAACAGCCCCGCTTTGCCCAGTGCCTTGTCTTCGGCCTTGCCCCGGACACTGCAGGTGTTGATGATGACGGCATCCGCCTCCGCCTCGCTGCGGACCTGAATATGTCCGACAGCCTCCAGCAGGGCGGCGACCGTTTCGGAATCGCGCACGTTCATCTGGCAGCCGTAGGTATGGAGCAAGAATTTCACGGGGAATCGGGTTTCTGAGGGCTGTCGTCCGGGGGCGGTTCGGCATCCGAGCCGGACACGCTCGAGACAATGCGTTGAATGATGCCCCGGTAATGCCACTGCGGACAGGCTGGCGAACCGGTGACGAGAAACTCAAGCAAAAGGCGTTCGAAGGGGAGAGAGATGATTCGGGCCACATGGCCCGCGATCGTGTTTTTGCGAAAAATGTTCGCGCGCACGGCGACGTTCAGATCCTGTGGGATCAGGGTGTACGTGCCCTGACCCGACATGCTGAAAAAATCCCCCTCGACCAGCAGGTCGCGTGAGGTGATCACACCGGCCTTGGCCAGAAAGGAGAACGAGGCGTCGGATTGGCTGACCAGCAATTCGACGCCCGGGATCGTGCGGGCCAGATAAGTCGTGAAGCCGGCAAACAGCGGCACACGCGAAAGCACGGCTCCCGTCAACGCGAAACAGCCGCCGCCGGAGAGCGCCGCCAAAGGATCGGTGCCGAACGTGCCGGCCAACGCCAGAGAGCCGGACACCCCCCCTTCCCACAGGTTGGTTTTGTTGAGGGGGAGGAACAGATCATGCAGCGTCGCATCCGCGATGTCGACTTCGGCGCGCCAGGGCATCTCCGGCTTGTCATCGGTTAGCTCGAATGAGAAGCGCCCATCGAATTTGCCGCCGCGCATCATCTGGGCGTGGATGTTGTCGAACGACACGGCGAACTGGTTACTGACGGTAAAATCGCACGTTGTGCGGGCCAGCGGCAACCCGTAGATGGTGATAGCGGGCGCCTCGATCGTTCCGGTCAAGTCATAGGGGAGGGTGCGGGTCGAGTCGGCGTCAAGCGTGCCGGAGACCGTGATGCGGGGCACGCCGCCAATCAGCAGACGGTCCAGAATGCCGTTGCGGAACAATTCGAGGATGTCGAACAGGTCCTGCGCCGGCATCTCCGACTGGGCCTCCACCGTGAGCAGGCCGGTTGTCTCCTCGTAAACGAGGGACCCGCGAACCGAGCCGTCGGCCGTATCCGCCTGCAAGGGCGAGAGGGTCACACGCCACGCCTGCTGTCCGACGGGATTGACGGCCTCGATCGTGCAGGCGATGTGGCTGATCGGCCTGTCGTTCCACGTGATATCGCGGGCGTTCAATTCGAAACGCAAGGTTTGAAGGTCGGGCGTCAGGCGCAGATCGCACGAAACGGTCAGGGGAACTTCGGGACGGGTGATGCGGTTGCAGTAGTGAATGCCGGAACGGGATCCGGCCAGAACCAGCATCGGACGGATTGAGTTGGCGGAGAGGTTTCCCGTTGCATGTCCCTCAACCTC
>CAZOJL010000052.1:11529-20498 GCA_964580075.1 uncultured Akkermansia sp.
CGACGGCAGGAAGACCGCTTCGGGCCGGACGAGGCGAATGCCGTCGACCCATTTGATCCACGACTGTCCGGGCCGGATGGAGAGGTCCAGGCGCACCTCCCGCGCCTGGATAAAAAGGTCGTTGGTGGCCAGATTGATGCGGCATTGGACGACACTCAGGGCCAGGCCCTTGCTCACGCTCACGGCCGCGCGCTCCACATGGAGGCTTGTCGTATCGGTGGAGAGGCGCGCGGTGACGGCGTCAATCACGCGCGCGGGCAGGGGAATCTCGGCAACCGACAAGACAACAAACAGCACAACACACACGCACCCTGCGAACAAGAAGGCGTTGCGGATAACCCGGACGACCCGGGCGAGGAATGTGACGACCTTGAACATGGCGGACTACGTTTACGCGCAAGTATATCACGGGTGCCACGCATCATGAAAGCGCGTAATCCAGATGAAGAGAACGAGGGGTGTCGTTTTTTGGCGTCGTTTTTTGGTTGTCTTGATCCGTCGCATCTGGCATAGTCTCCCGCGACCGAGATGTGTGTGTTTCGGGCCCATAGCTCAGTTGGTTAGAGCACGGGACTCATAATCCCAGGGTCGCAGGTTCGAGTCCTGCTGGGCCCACCAGTCCGAGATTTCAGTGTGCAGATTACGATTGAGAAGGCTGTTGTTCTGGCTGCAGGTTTCGGCGAGCGGTTGCGACCGCTGACGGAACGGATACCCAAACCGTTGCTGCCGATGTGGGGGGTACCGTTGATTGAACGGACCCTTCGCGCGATGGAAGCCGCAGGGGTTCGCGAGGTCGCCGTCAATTGCCATTGGCAGGCCGGGCCGTTGCAGGCCTATCTGGAGGGTCGGCGCGGGCCGGCGACCGTCAGGATCTCGCATGAGCGCGAGATTCTGGGAACGGGTGGCGCCCTGCGTCCGCTACGGGAATGGCTGGGAGACGCGCCCTTCTGGCTGGTGAACGGCGACATTGTCTGGCATGCCGATCTGACGCCCCTCGTCACGGCGTTTCACCGGCGCGCGCGGATTGCGTCGGCCTGGCTGGAACCGCGACGGGGACCCAGGACCGTCTCATGCGGGCCGCAGGGGGATATTGCGACTTTTTGCAACCCCGTCCCGGAAAGCCGGGGCACCGCCACATTCTGTGGCTTACAGCTCGTTTCGCCCTCCCTGTTCGATTTCTTCCCCGACACCCATACCTTCTCTATCATCACGGCTTACGAGCGGGCGCAGGCGGCGGGTCGGCCGGTGGCGGGCGTGCGGATCGCGGGCAGCTACTGGTGCGACGCGGGAACCGCCGAGCGCTATCTGCAGGCGCATGGGGACATCAAGCGGCTGGCCGCGCGGGGGCATCCGGCCGGGGCGATGTATGATTCGCGTGTGGACACCTATCCGGCCGGGTCGCGTCGGTTCTGCTGCGACTTGACGGGTCGGGCCGTCCGGGCATCGGGAAGCGTGCTGCTTCCGGGTGCGGTCATCGGTTCCGGCGGGCGTGTACGGCGCAGCGTGGTCGGTCACGCCGTCGTGACGCAGCCCGTCTCAGGAGCCCTCGTCGTGCCGGCGACGACCTGCGGAGAGGCGGTGATGCCGCGCGTGTTGGAGGCGCTCGGCTGGCAGGACGCGGCGGCGGTTTTTCTGGGCCGGCGCGGGTCGGCACGGCGTTTTTGGCGGCTCATGCCTGATGGTGACGGCCCCGGCGGCATCGTGGTGATCTATTCGCGGGAGCGCACCGAGAACACCCGGTATGCGGGGCACGCGGCGTTGCTGGCCGAAGCGGGGGTGCCTGTACCTCGTGTGTTGGCCGACCTGCCCGATGTCGACACCGTGGTCCTGGAGGACTGGGGGGATCGTTCGCTGCTTCAACGGAAGCAACGGGCCGGAGCCGACATCGCGGCGCTGTATGAACCGGTGCTTGAGGCCGCGGCGACGCTGCACACGCGGGCCACATCCTTGGCGCGGCTGCGTGGCACGGTGTTGGAACCCGGCTTCGGCCCATCCGTATTCGGCTGGGAGCACGATCTTTTTGATCACCATCTGATCCGGGGGCGGTATGGGCTCGCGGGAGTCGGTGGGGCGGTCCGGGAGGATTGTGAGGCGGTTACACGGCGGCTGACAGAGGTGCCGCAGGTTGTGGTTCACCGGGATCTTCAATCCAGCAACGTTCTGTTCAAGGGCAAACGGATGGCGCTGATCGATTTTCAGGGGATGCGGTTCGGTCCCGCGGCCTACGACCTCGCCTCGCTTCTGTGCGATCCCTATGTGGCGCTGGACGATTCTGTGCGCTCGCATCTGTTGTGCCGGTATGCTATGCTGGGGGGCGACATCGGCGGGATCGACGTTTTTTCATGGGCCGCGGTGCAGCGTCTGGTGCAAACGCTCGGCGCGTACGCGCGGTTGGACGCGATGGGATTTCCGTTCGCACGGTACATTCCGACGGCTGCGGCCATTCTGGAGCGGCAGGCGCAGGTGTGCGGCTTGCGGGCACTGGCTGGCTTGATCAGCCACGTTTTGGACTTGGAGCGTGGACGCGGGCGGACGTTAGGAAAGGAATCGACGGTGTGACGAACGTTGTCTGGGGCTTTATCGCGCGCGCGCGACGTGAGGCCCGGCGCAAGCCGGAAGCTGTCAGCGTTCGCGCGATGGGCAGTGACCGTACGTTTCTCGCGTACGACTGGGGCTGCGATACCTTTGTTTTTGAGAAGGGCGTGTGGAGTCTCCTGTCGCGCGCAGAGCGCGATCCGGTCCTGATCGTCCGCAAATCCACCCTGAGTCCGGGAACCCCCGGCTATATTCTGACCCTGACCAAGGGCAACCACAGCGTGGCGGCCATGCCCTTGCTGAACGGCCAGTTCTGGAATCTGGGCCGTGTGCCGCAAAAGAAGCGCGGGATGCTGTTGCAGCGTGAAATCGTGTGCGGCAACATCGTGGGGGATGTATTTGAACTGTCGCAGCGTGACGTGTCCGTGGAGAAGTTGGTCGACGCCGATGCCTGGCTCCAGACGCTGGGCCTTCCGGTCGATACCATCGTCATGGCCGAGCGCACCGAGTCGGCGCTGGCCTACTATCGCAAGCAGGGGCAGGAGTGGCGGATTCGGCCGTTGGCATGGACCCGTCAGGAGATGGACCTCGCGTTGCGCAGCAGCCGGTCTCGCTTGACGACCAAGCTCCATTTCTATCACAGTGCCCGTGGCGTCCATTTTCTCTCGTACCGCGACTTCCACCGGATCACGGAATGGGTGACGACAGACTACGGCGCCTTCCTTGCCGCGTTGCGCGAGCTGGTGGCGGTTCCCGAAGGACAGCGCGGATCCAACACCCGGATCGAGAAGTTTCATGGTCATCACGAGATCGAATTATTCGGCATGCGACCGGGAACCGCCGCGACGGCGATCCTGCCGCATCTGGAGAACCTGCTCGAGGGCATCACGCTGAACCGGTTGGGCCACCCGGATGTCGAGTCGGGCATTCGTCGCATTGACGACCTGTTCCGCCGTGCGCTCGACGATTCGCAACTCGAGGATGACGGCAGCGATGCCTTTGTCGAGACCATGTACCGCCACCTCACGGGGGAGGTGTATCTGGGAACGCCCGACGAGGTCATTCCGGCGTTTGACGACCGCCGCACAGCGCTTCCGGGGGCAACCTACCGGGGCGGCCGTCCCGACATCCAGACGCGCACGGATAACCGGTCTCGTGCCATTCTGGAGTATATCCAGGCGGGATTGAGCCATGGCGAGAGCATCGATCACATCAATATTTACGAAGTGCGCGTCACGGGTTCGCAGGCGCTCGGTCTCGGCGCCACCCGTGAGATCGTCTATAAGACCAACTGGATGCCGCTGCCGATGCGGCTGATCGAAAAACGGCTGGCCCACACCTTGCCGGGGTATGGCAGCTATATGCTGTCACGTGTGTCGGCTTACAAGAGCCTGGGCGTCCACCTGTGCACGTACCATTTGCTCGCGCGCCATGATGCGCTTCGCGACCGCGACGTCAATTATTTCATCCGCAACCGGTGCCAGGGAGACGCCTTTGTTTCGATTCCGCGGAACCGGTTCCTCATGCCCGCCGATGAGGGGGGCTCGGAAGGCATCGAAAACCCCGACATCATTCTTGGCGTGGCGACCCTGATGGGGAGTGCCGCCGCACAGACTCTCGTGATGAAGCGCTTTATCCCCGAGTCGAACTCCTGCCGCTTCGGTGAGGGCAAGGAGATCATCGAGTTCGGATATGACGTTCACCTGCTGCGTGAGATGCCGATCCGCGTCCACTTCTGTTCCATTCGCGGCGCCATGGGCTGGCCCCATATCGAATGGACGAACACGAATCTGATGAATCTGTTCGACTTCTACTTGGGGCGCTTCGCCGAGGTCGTGTTCACGTTCTGGATGGAGCACCGCGACTTTATTTCATTGCAGGACATCAGCTCGCGGTTCTTTGACGGATTTGCGAGCAAAACGCAGGAAATGCACTGGCTCTACGTCCGCCGGCGCGAGCAGTTTGACGTGTTTGACCCCGGATTGCGGAAGGTGTTCAATTTTGGAGCAAAATGGGCCTTTGCCTTGTGGTCGTTGGAACGTCAGGCGCGCCGCCTGGATGTGCTTAAAACGTGTTTGGAGGATCGGATCTGGGCGTTGCACGCGGCGCTGCCGGAAGAACTGACGGGCAATGCCCCGGTTCCTGTCGTCGCCGACGCGCTCGAACCCGGCCCGGATGCCGGCTTGCCGCAGGCGGACAATGTTCAGATAGAGCAACCGGGCGGTTCCGGTATCTGACCCCAGAATCTGACCCCTGAACACGGAACACACGCTCCAATACCCACGTGCAGGAGCTGCAGGAGTGGATGGCTTATGATCATGCCAAAATCGTCGGACTTGCTGACAACGGGTTTCTCACCCGGTACGAAGCTCCGGCTGGTTTATGTCGACGTGACCGACTCGGCGCGGGCGCTGGAGCAAAACCACCTTTCCGGACCGACGGCAGGAATGGCGCAAGCCGAGGCCCTGATTGCCGTGGCCTTGATGGGTGCGGATCTCGACGACCACGACGAGACCATCGCGCTGCGGATGCAGGTGTCGGGTCCTCTCCAAGGACTGCTTGTCGAGATGGCCGCCGACGGCGCGCTCCGGGGATACACCCAGGTCAAGGTCATCAACGAACTCGACGGTCGCGAAGAAGCTGTCGTTGATGAGGCGTTTGGCGAACGCGGCGAGGTGCAGATCATCCGCGCCGTTCCCGGGAGGATTGTGAGTCAGGCGACTTTTACGACCACGCCCGCATCGCCGCTTGCGGCGATTCACGAGTATTTCGGCCGCTCGCTGCAGCGCCCCGCAGTTGCGCAGATTGCCACGCTGGAATATGGGGGGACGGTCGATCTGGCCCGCGGGGTTTTGGTCGAACGTCTGCCCGACGGCAACCCGCGCGAATTCGAGCGGATTGCCGGACTGTTCGCCGACGGAACCGCATTGGAGGCGCTGGAATGCGGCATCTCGGCGATGGATTGGTGCGAGACGGTGGGGCTTGCCGACATCCGGATGGATCCCCCCAAGCCGCTCGCATTCCGCTGCAGATGCTCCCTCGAACGGGTTGAGAGCGTGGTGTGCGCGCTCGCGCCGGACGAGCTTGCCGAACTCGTGCGTGCTGCTCAGCCGGCGCAGATATACTGCCACATGTGCGGCAAAGGGTACGAGGTGCCCATCAGCCGCCTCGCGACCCTCCTAGAGGGGTATCGGGGTCAGCCCTGAAAGCTGAAAACTGAAAGGCTGATAGGCTGAAGGCGAGAGAAAATGAGGAGGAGAAGGGGTCAATTTCAACTTTCTGCTTTCTGCTTTCTGCTTTCTGCTTTCCGGTGTCAGTGGGGACAGGGGAAGAGAGGGGCCCACGCCTACATCTGGCGGAAGCGTCGGCACCCGGTTCATGGCTGCTCCATCGTCGATCGTAATCGTAAACCGACTCTTCCTCTTTTCGGTGGACGAGAGCGGGCGACGAGAGCGGATCACGATTTCCTTCGGTCGCTCCTTGCTATCTCCTCTCGCCAACCGTCGTTTTGCGTCATCACCGATTGCTTTACCCATTGGGCTGCGGCGCGGCCGCCGGACTGATGCGGAGGGACGAGGCGCAAGCCATTTTGGAGTGCGGTGGCAAGCGAAGCGCGACACCGCTTTCAGGAGGCCCGGACGCGGAAAAAGCGGCGTCGCGCGGAATACCGCTTGCCGCGCGCACTCCAGACGCTGCCGCCGGGACGGGCTCCACCGCGGCATCGTGGCGCTGGCGCTGATCCGGCGGTGCGGGATCACCGAGCGGGCGGTCACAGCGGAGCTCGGGCTGACCCGCGGGTCGGCCGTCGGCTATCTGACGCGTCTCGTCAAGGCGCGCTGCCGCGCCGACCCGGCGACGGCGGAACGTGTCAGGCGCCTGACGTGTGCAGATTCAATTTGTTAATTTCAGGGCTGACCCTGATGAGCGCTGATGAGCATCCATGTCGAAGAACACGTCGGGTAACGGTTCGCCGCTGGTGGCGTCGTTGAATTGTACCCGGACATTTTCCGCCGTGGGCTCGATGCCCGTATTCGACCGCCATTCCACCACAACCGTATTTACTCCCTTATGGAGGTGGACGGGTTTGGCGCGCGCATTCGCAGGCAGACGCGAGTCGAACGCTGGCTTGTCGTTGACCCAGACGTTGAGGAAAAACGCCACTTCGCCTTCATCCGTCGGGTTCAGCGACATTTCAAAGCCGGCCGCATTGATCGCGCGCACGTCTACGGCCGCATCCGCGTCTACGGCCACGATCGCGCGAGTCGCCCCAATGGCCTTGGAGTTCAGCAAGAGCAGCGGACCCGCCTCCCCGAGCGTGACAGTCGAACCGCACGTCACCGATTTCCACCCCTTGGAAGGAGCGGCGAGGGTGAAGACATCGCCGGCGTCGGAAAGGCCGTAAACGAGCCCGCCGAGCTCGTCGTAATCGACCCCCATCTTCGGCTTGGACTTGATCCGCTTCTTGATCCACCACCGCGTCTGCGTCCGCAGTTCGACGACCGCCTCGAAGGCCAGCGCCGCGCCGCTCCCGATGGTCACGCGATAGGGGATACGGCAGGGGACCTCTTGCGGGAACCACTGCCGCAGCACGGGGAACGACACCCCGCCAGCGCCGCCGGCCGCGAGGGTGATGCTCCGGTCGGTTGCGTCGAGCCGCACGGTCGGCGGCGGTGCCATCACGAACGCCAGCGTCAGCGGATTCTCGGTGACGTTCGTCACCTTCAACTCGATCGTCCCACCGTCCAGGGACGGGACGATCGTGGATGGGCGGAACAAGACATCTGGCGGCAACCGGACCGAGAACTCGGCCAGCGCCTCGCCGCCGGGTCCCTGAATCCGCAAGGGCAAAGACAGAAGCCGTCCCTGAAGCACCGTTGCATTGGTGACGGCACGGGTGAGCACCACGGGCACCTTGAACGACGTCGTCGCCTTCGCCGCGGCCGTGAAGGCGCGCGAGGCGGCCCCCTGCGGAAAACAGTCGTCGGGCAATGCCGAAACCAGCTCAACCTTCAGCGGCTTGTCGCCGTCGTTCTTAAACCGGCCCGACAAGTAGGCGATAGCCATGTCGAATCCGGCCAGATTGGGCAGGGCATCGACCTGCAATGGCGAATCTTTGTCGGTTATGCCGGCGGCCGTGCGCACGGCGCGAGCGCCATACCGGCCGGACCGTGTGCTGATATAATTGCCGATATCGCCCGGCATGCGCATGAAATCTTCCGGCAGGAGCCAGACCCCTTTCTCGCTAAGCGGGTAGCCCTGCCACATCCCCAGGCGATACCATTCCCCACCGCTGGTGAACACCCAATCCCCCCATCGCGGTTCCGGCGCCCCCGTGCCGTGAGTGCCCGTGTAGCCGCGGCCATCTTCCTTCACAACTGCCGGCCATTCGAGGACGCTTCCGCTCTGACTCAGGTCCCGGATCCCCCAGTACGACGGGCCCGGCCAGGACAGCCTGCTGGGTGTGGCCGCTGGCGGCCGACCGAGAGACGGCACAACACCGGCAAGCCCTACCGCCGGTGCGCAGGCCCCGGGCGCCCAGGCGTCCTCGTCCCGCGCCACGGCGCGAGGTCCCCGGCACGCCTTCTCGTATTCCAGGCAGGTCGGCGGCCGCAGCCCCGCCCAGGCCGTGAACGAGTGAATGTCCGCGTCGCTCAGGAAATTCGCCGGCCGTTCCGGCACATCCGCCTCGTACCGAACTTCGCCCGCGCTGTACCGAATGGTGTACCCGCACAAGCCGTAAAGGCCCGGGGCATAGCGGCGGAAGGCATTGTGCGGCCCGTAGCCATATTCCCCATTATACGTTGCCGTTTTGGGATCCGGCGCCGCTTCGGTGAGGAACCTGGCATACTCTCCCTGACTGATCGAGTACTTCATGCAGTAGAAGGCGGAATAGCCGTTCGGCCATTCCGGGCCCTCTCGCACGTAGTTGGTGGAGAAATTCACATGCCCGCTCAACTTGGTGGCATTGGGGGTGTCGATCGTCGTCAACTGACATGCGTATGCTTGCGGGGTCCAGGATCCTCCTATCGGATAGACAAACGGGCTTTTCGAGCGGAAAGGCCCCTCGGGCACATAGACCATGGCGAGGGCATGCACGCTGATCTCGGCCGTGGCGGGGTCGACGTGATCGCTGCCGTTCAGCCAGCGCAGCTTGACGCCCTTGAACGCGTTGGCGCCTTGCCCAACGGCATCCCGGTAGATGAACACCCCGATGCCATTTGCACGGCCTGCCCCGAGCCCGGTCGAGGGGTCGTCGGAGAGTCCCAGGTCCAATGCCGCGCCGGCCGGCTTGACATGATGGGCTGCGTCCGGCGAGAGCGTGGCGTGGGAGAAAACGGGCGTTTCGGGACGCCGGAACTTCAGGAAGACCCACGCCGCGTCCCAGCTCTCGATCGGCAGCGGAGTACCGGTGCAGTTCTTCTCCGCCGGCTCGG
>CAZOJL010000053.1:0-19925 GCA_964580075.1 uncultured Akkermansia sp.
CGAGATTCAGACCGCTCCGACCGCCGGACACTGCCGCGCGGCGTTATTGGCCCGGAAACCGGATCTCATCCTGCTCGACGTCATGCTGAGCCATCTGAGCGATGGGCTGGACCTGACCCGGGAACTCAAGGAAAATTCGGATACGCGCGATATCCCCGTCATCATGCTGACCAACGTCAACCAGGTTTACGACTACCGCACCGAGATCGACATGTCTTTCTTTCCGCATGATCGCTGGCTCGATAAACCGGTGAAACCGGACACGCTGCTGAAAGCGGTGGCGGATGTGCTGGACAGCACCGATGAATAATGATTCTTTTTGCAACGGCCTGCTGACGCAGCCACAACCCTCCATCGGTAAGGTCTTGGTCACCGGGGGCACGGGTTACGTGGGCGGCCGACTGGTGCCGGAACTGCTGGCGCGCGGGTATCGGGTGCGGGTGCTGGTCCGCGCCGCCACCGCCGCGGAACATGAACGCTGGCCGGAGGCGGACGTCGTCGAGGGAGACGTGTCGGACGAAGCGGCTGTGACGCGCGCCCTCAGCGGCGTGCATACCGCCTACTACCTGGTCCACTCCCTGCTGCTGGGGCCCCGGCAGTTCGAACTCCAGGATCGGATCAACGCCACCGTCTTTGGAGCCGCTGCGGAACGCTGCGGGCTCAAGCGGATCATCTATCTCGGCGGGCTGGGTGATGTCCGAACGTTGCTCTCAGCGCACTTGCGGAGCCGCACGGAGGTGGCCGAGACGCTGCAACGCGGCCGCGTTCCGACGACCGTACTCCGGGCGGCCATCATCATCGGCTCCGGCAGCGCCTCCTACGAGATCCTCCACCGTCTCGTCACCCGCCTGCCGATCATCCTTCTCCCCCACTGGATGCGGACCCAATGCCAACCGATCGCCATTCGTGATGTCATCCGCTATCTGGTAGGCGTGCTGGAAACGCCGGAGACGGCGGGCGAATCATTCGACATCGGGGGTCCGGATCTGATGACCTACGGGGTCATGATGCGTACGCTGGCCAGCATCCTGGGCAAACGACGCCTGTTCGTCGACGCCGTGTTGGGCAGCGTCCGGTTCTATGCCTACTTCGCCGGTCTGCTGACGCCCGTGCCGGCGCCGATCGTGCGCAGCCTGATGGAAGGGCTTCGCAACGACGTCATCTGCCTGGACAACCGGATCCTCGCCATCCTGCCCTTTTCGCCCCTATCCTACCGCGAAGCGATCCTGGAAGCCATGTCGCGCGAGGAGCATGATGCCGTGCATACGCGCTGGTCCGACGCCTACCCTCTGGCACATGAACTGGCCATCAAGCTGCACGAACTCCGGAAGCCGCCACGCTATGTGAGGACGTACACGATTCTGACCGAAAAACCGGCTGCAGCGCTTTTCCGGTCCATCAGCCGCGTCGGCGGCCGGGAGGGTTGGTTTCACGGCAACTGGATGTGGCGGATGCGGGGCATGCTCGACAGCCTGCTGATGGGCGTGGGGTCGGGGCGGGGTCGGCGCAGCGCCTCGTCGCTGCGCGTCAACGACGTCATCGACTTCTGGCGCGTGGAAACGCTGATTCCGAACCGCAGGCTGTTGCTGCGTGCCGAGATGAAGCTGCCCGGCCGCGCCTGGCTCGAATTCACCATCGACCCGTCCGAACGCGGGCATCGCCTCGGCGTCACAGCCTATTTCGATACCCAGTCCCTGTGGGGCCGCCTGTATTGGCACTTCTTTTTTCCCTTCCATGGCCATCTCTTCGGCAATCTGATCCGCCTGATCGCATCGCGGAGCTGATCTCCCGCAACCGACCCGACCAGAAGCCATTGACGGCACGTACAGTTTCAAGACCGGAGGTTCCCAATGTGTCAAATGCGCATTATCCTGAAATGTGAAGATCTCGAGGAGGAGGTGTTGCATGACGCCGCCTTTCTCACCGTCACCGGCGATGGTATCCTGGTCAACGCCCTGCTTGATGCGCCGGTGCGCATTCAGAATGCGGTGATCGACAGCATCGATTTCCTCGAAAGCAAGCTGATCCTGAAACACGTTTCACCGAAAGGAACCACCCCATGCCGACCCCCTCCCTGATCGACAAACTCCGGATTCTGCTGCCGCACTGGCAGACGCACAACCGGGGCCACGCCGCTGAATTCGCCACATGGGCCGCCACGGCACGAACGGAGGGCGCGGAGCCTCTGGCGGTGCTTCTGGAGCGGGCGGCGGCGCATCTGACGGAAACCGATGCCGTCCTGCGGCAAGCCGCGATCGAGATCGGCGCACCCGCCGATGCCCACGCGCATCCGCACGACCACCCGCATCCGCACCATGCCGCGCACGAAGGCGGATTACCCTAAAAACGCCTATACTGTCCCCTACGCTCCTTCTACAGCAGGCTCCACAACAGGTCGAGATCCACGTGTTCATGGATGAGTGAGGTAGCCAACCGGATCTTGTGCTGGTCGTTTTCCGTGATCTTGACGGTGATGTCGTGGAGCACGGACGTGGTTTCATAGGTGGGCATGTCCACGACCAGCAGCGGGATGTGCGTGCGCATGATCAACTCGCGGGTCTGCACGGCCAGTTGCATGCCACCCGTCAGGACGATGCCGGAAAGGTCAATGTCTTTCCGGAGCAGATCGGTGGTTGCCGCCGCGAGCACGACGTCATCCCGGTCCCCCGGCACAACCAGCAGGGCCTTGTCCTTGATGAATTTGATGACATTGTGGGCCGTCATGGCGCCGACGACGATCTCCGCGACTTTATTCGTCAGGCACTGATGACCGGTCAGCACCGTGGCATGGATCGCGCTGGCGACCTGTCCGACGGTCGGCCAGGTCAACTCCTCGCTGTACGGGAGGGCCCCCAGCAGCTTCAATCCGCGGCGCGCGAGGGCCCGGGTCAGATAATCGCGTGTCTGCTCCAACTTCTCGGGCCTGACCTTGTTGGCGACCACGCCGATGACCTCCACATTCTCCCGTTCAAAGAGATTGTGGTTGAGCGCAATCTCGTCCACGGTCCGGCCAATGCCGCCGCGCGACACGATCACGACCTTTGCCTTCAGCATGCTGGCTACGCGGGCATTGCTCAAGTCGAAAACGGAGCCCACGCCGGCGTGCCCGGTGCCTTCGATAACGACCAGGTCATTGTTCCGGGCGGCCATGGCAAACGACGTCTCGATGGAGCGGATCAGGCCCGGCGTAATCCCCGCGGGGTCGTCCAGAAAACGACGCGTGAAATCCCGCTCGATGGCCACGGGGCTCATGTCCTTCAACGGGCAACTCAAGCCGCAGACCTGCTGCACCAGGACGGTGTCTTCGTCGATCGTCTGGCCGTCAACCATGACGTAGCGCTGGCCCACGGGCTTGATGAAGCCGACGGACTTCGCCCGTTTGCGATAGGCGTCCAGAAAGCCCAGGGTCGAGGTGGTTTTACCGTCGTTCTGACGGGTTGCCGCGACATACAAACGTCGTTCTTCTCCATTCAGCATGGGGGGCCTCCAATCTCGCTCATGGGCTTGCCGGAGAGATGATCCAGCAACAGCTCAACGGCGACCACGCGGTCCTCGGCGGGCAACAGGCGCTCCACGTCGGCGCGGTAGATCACACTCGCACCGGGAGAGACTTCATCGTCGCCTTCATATCGGACAAGGGTGATCGGGACGCGCGGAAAGAGATCGAAACGGTAGCCGATCCCGGATCCGGCCACGCGCGTCCCGCCGCACTGTTCGCCTCGCTGCGCGAACTGCTGCGCAGACCTGCCGGACGTGGCCAGAAACCGTTCGATGATCCGCTTGCCAAAGACGCTGAGGTAGCTCCGGCAGTCCTGGAAGCAACTGAAGGAGACCGGGCGGGGGTCGGGCGTGAGATGGGCGGCGCACAGGTAATGCACCGCCAGCACGGCCCAGGCGGAGCGGGCCAGGCGGGTCTCGTCGACCCGGACGCCGCGTTGATCCAGATCGATGTGCAGTTCCCGGTTCATCACAGGCAGACGGATCGTGTGCGCCGTCAGCGTCACCCCGAGCGACGCAAGCCGGTCGGAGGTCGGCGGCGCGGCGCACAACACATCGAACCCCCGGCGCAGCGCCTGGTCATAGGGTCGTTGTCGCGGAGGCGCGGGCGCCGCGCCGGCGGAAGCAGGCTTCCGCCGTGCTGCCCGCCGATCCGGACCCGCGCCGGGACCGGCACGGCCGCCGTTCCGCGCCTGCGTGGATATCCCGGCCATGATGTTTCCTCCCGCCTCCCGCCGCACGGCCCGCGCCGGCGGCGCCAACGGCCTACTTCTGGCGGTAGGCCTTCAAATACGAATCACTGAAGATCATCCGGTTGAGCACGACCTCGGCCGTGATCATCGCGTTCATGAGATCCTCGTCGAGCGGGTCATGGATGCTGGCATCCAAACCGGCTTGAATGGCCATGACGAGAAATGTCCGATTGATCAGCCCGCGTTCCGTGGCGCCCTGGCTGAGGTTGCTCAGCCCGATCACCACGTGCGGCGCGGGGTCTGACAGCAGCTTGAACTGGCGGATGGTTTCGAGCATGATGCCGGGCGCATCCTGGGCGCAATTCAGAGGCAGGGTGATGGGATCCAGATAGACCTCATCGGTGGCAATGCCGACCTCCATGGCCGCCGCCAGGACACGCATGCCGATTTCCACTTTCGCGTCCGCCGTGGAGGCGACCCCGTTCTCGTCGATCGCCAAGCCGATGATGCGCGCACTGAATTCCTTAGCGAGGCCCATGAACGCGCCGAGTTTATCGGCCTGACCTGTCGTGGAGTTGATCATTCCCGGTCCCTTGCGGCAGGCGGCTTCCAGGCCGACGCGCATGACTTCCAGACTGGGGGTGTCGATCGCCAGACAGATGTCCGTGACCTCGCGCGTGGTGTCGACCAGCCACTTCATGACGGCGGGGCGCTCCGCCTTCGGCACACGGGTGCCCACGTTGATGTCCAACGCGTTTGCCCCGGCGGCAATCTGCTGCTCGGCAATCGCGTGAATGGGTTTGGGATCCTTCGCCAGAATGGCGTCCCCGATGGCCGTAAACATACCGTTCGTCCGTTCTCCGATCACAAACATGCGTCGCCTCCCTTTCTTATTGTAGCATTACATTGTTGATGGTTTTCTTCAGCGCCGTCACGGCGGCCGGATGGCGCATCACGATGATGTCGCTTCCGGCTTGCAGCAGCGTCGAGGCCGTACCCACTTCCCAGAGGATTCCGCGGGTGGCCTCGTCGCCCCAGGCGGGGTTGTCCTGCGCGCTCGCCTTGGCTTCCTTGGTGCGCCACGCCTCTGCGCCGACCATGCAGATGACCGGCAGCGACATCATCTTGTCGCCGGCCAGCGCGGCCAGCCGCCCGCGCTCCTGGATGGAATACGCGTATTCAAGGCCGTAGCCCAGCGCGCCGGTGGTCGGGTACATGACGACGCGGTTCAGGGGAAATCCCATTTCGGATACCAGGATGTTGACCTGCTTGGCGATGTTGATGTCAATGGGGCTCAACGCGATGAGGTTATGGCCGTCGGCCAGACACGACGCCACCAGCGTTTTGTAGTTGTCTTCCTTCACCGTGCCGATCAGGCAACGTTCGCCGGCCGCCGCAAAACTGCACCGCGGCAGCACCTCGTTGTCTTTCTCGTCGTGTTCGCTGCCCCAGATGATCAGGGGCACGCCCGTCGCCTTCAGCACGGACTTGACCACGGCGGCGGCAGCTTCCGGCGAGGCGTCTCCAAAATCCGGATGGGTGCCGGCCAGGCGGAGACAGATCATCTCGGCGCCGTACTCCTCGACGCACTTGCGCGCCCAGTCCGCAGGCGATTTGAGCACAGGGCCCAGGGCGTCCACCAGGGGTTGCGCCCAGTCGTCCGGCTCGCGGTCCCACACCTCCATGGCGAGCACGGGCGCGCGCGGGGTGGGCCCCTCAAACGCCATGAACGGCAATGCGCCGGAACCGCCGACCGTGACAACCGCCGTACGGCTGCCGCCTTCCGCCCGGGTCGCCCCGAGCGTGACTTCATTGATCGTTCCCGACCATTTCTCCCTGGCATCTTCCAAGATACTCATCGCTTGCTCCTTTCCAACAACGCCGAAACGAGGCCGTCGGCGGCAACCGCGGCCGGTGAATGTGACGGCAGATCGTGAACGGTCTGCCCCAGCATGTCGGCCCGGGTAATGGCCGGGTCGACGGGAATCATCGCCAGGTGCTCCAGCCCCGTCTGCGCGAATTGCGCCATCACGTCGGGGGGGGCCTGCTCGGTGCACTGATTCAAAACCAGATAGCAAGTTCCGATGTCGAGGTGCAGCGTCCGCACGAGATCCATGATGCGGCACGCCGTCCGGGCCCCGATGACCGTTGGCTGGCAGACCACGAGCATGACATCCACCCGGCCATCGGTGCGCCGACTCAGATGCTCCAGCCCCGCCTCATTGTCAATGACCACGGCGGCATACTGTTTGCCGAGCCGGCCCAGGTACTCGCGCAGCAGATTGTTGATGAAACAATAGCAGTCGGGCCCTTCCTGCCGTCCCATCGCGAGCAGATCGAGACCGGCGGACTCCACCAGCGACTCGTTGATCTGACGTTCGATCCACTCGTTCTTCGAAATACCGGCGGGTTTCGCCGTCGGGTTGGCGCGCAACTCCTCACGGAGCGCGCCGATGGTCCGCTCGACATTCAAGCCGAGCTTGTCCGCGAGGCAACTGTTGGGATCCGCATCGACGGCCAGAATGGGCTTGATGTTCCGGGCCAGCAGACTGCGGCACAGCAGACCGGCCAGGGTCGTCTTGCCCGTGCCCCCTTTGCCCGCAAATGCGATGCGCAAGCTCATGGCACCGCCTTCGGGAAAGATGCGGTGTGGGCCTCGCCCGCGAGTGAGGGAAACTTCTCAATATCGGTGTGGGGGAGAAACAGACAAGAACTGTACTCGTTCATGTATTTGTGGCTGGTGCTGAGTTCCAGGTAGGTCATCGCCCCGGCGATCTCGTGAATCGCCCGCATGGCCTCCTGCGAGAGCAGCGCCATCTTGGCCCCCTGGACCGATCCATTGCCGATATACTTGAATTTCGCGGGGGGTAGATCGGGGAGCAGGCCGATGCGGATCGCCTGTTCGACCTTCAGGTAGTTCCCGAATCCGCCCGCGATGTAGACATGCTGAAGATCGTTAAACGTCATACCCACATGATCCAGCAAACATTCCGTGGCCATGTAGATCGAGCCCTTGCTGTGGATCAGGTTGGCGATGTCCGCCTCGGTCAAGGCCACGTCACGCCCCAACTCGGTGTCGTTGCCGGGAAACAGGATAAACTCCTTGTCGCCCGTTTCGCCCTCCTGGAGGCGGTTGCCGCAAACCTGCGTATCGAAGCGGCCGCGTCGATCAATGCAGCCGGTCTTGAGCAATTCACCGATCACGTCGATCAGGCCGGACCCGCACAGCCCCAGCGGTTTGCCGCCGCCGACCACGCTGCACTGAACGACGTCACCCCGCGGGCCCAATTGGATGTGCTCAATCGCGCCGTTGGTCGCCCGCATGCCGCAGGTGATCCCCCCGCCTTCGAAGGACGGTCCGGCCGACGCCGAGCAGCAGACCAGCCAGTCTGCGTTCCCCAGCACCAACTCCCCGTTGGTGCCGAGATCAATCAGAAGCGACAGGTCCTCCGACTGCCGGAGGCCGCTCACCAGAATATCGGACACGACATCCCCGCCCACGTAGCTGGCCACCCCCGGCAGGAGGGCCAGCAGGCCGCGGCCGTTGATCTTGATCCCCACCTCGGCGGCGCGAATGGTCGGCGGACAGCACGCGGCGGGGATGTAGGGTTCTTTGCGAATGTACGACGGATTCAGGGCGCACAGGAGATGAATCATCGTGGTGTTCCCGGAACAGACCACCATGGAGACGTCGTTCAGCTTCACCTTTGCGTCGACCACCAGGGCGGTGATGAGGTCATTGATATCGTTGACGATCATCTCGCGCAACTGCGCGCGGCGCGCGACGGTGGCGCCGAACATGATGCGCGAGATGACGTCATCGCCCAAGGCGATCTGCGAGTTGTACTTGGCTTTGGTCGCCAGCGTCTTGGACGTGTTCAGGTCCACCAGATGGGCGACCACCGTGGTGGTGCCGAGGTCCAGTGCCACCCCGAGATTGGCGGCCGACGTATCGCCGGGCTCCACGTCGACCACTTCCACGGTCCCCCCGCGGCAGCCGAGCAACGCGGTGACCTTCCACTCGCTCTGCCGCAGGATATCCGGCAAATGCTGGAGGACGGTCAAACCGGTCTGCATGATCGGAATATCGCGGGACCGGCGGATCTCGCGGAAGAGCCGCTCCTGATCACAGATGCAGTCGGAGATCGTGGGCGGGGGGAGTTCGAGATAGACCCTTTGAAACAGGGGATTGCGCGGGAAGAGGGCGCCTTCCCCGACCCAGTCGGAGATCGACCCGTAGCGGATCGCATCCTCCGTGGCCAACTGGGGCACCCCGCCGATGCGGGATTCCAGCGGCACCTCGACGACCACGTCCCCGTCGATGAAGGTCTGGCAGGCCAGCGCCATCCCGCGCTGGATCTCGCGCCGGTCGAGGAACATGTTGGGCTTGGCGGTAACTTTTCCGGATTTGACGATCACGCGACACTTGCCGCACACCCCATCGCTGCCACAGACGCTGTTAATCGCGATTCCGGCGGCCGCCGCCGCGTCCAGAACGCTCTTGCCTGCCGCCGCCTTGATGGTGATGTTATCCGGCAGAAACGTTATCGCATAACTCTTCATGCATTCGCCCACGTCGTCTTCAGGAACTTCGAGATGCCGCTGGCTTCCCGGGGACCGACCAGAACGGTCCAGCCCGAGTCCTCTTTGAGACTGCCGCTCATGACCGCGATGTACCCCGGAATGATGACCTTGCGGTGCGCGACGTTGCTCGTGACCGCCTCTGAATTGAGGAACGCCGCGATTTTTTCCGATGTGAGCTTATCGGAGGCGAACGCGGTCAGCACCGATGTGCCTTCGGTATCGAGCACCGCGATGTAGGCCGGCACACGGCTGGCCTCCACCTCGCCCGCCACGGTGTAATACGTCAGGGAGAAGTTGGTCGTGATCAGGAACGGTGACTCCGGTGTGACCGCGCCGATCGCATTGAGCTTCGCTTCCACCTGGATTGGCTTGCGCGGATCGGTATAGAGGTTCTGACTGACGGTCAGAATGGGCATGATCTGCTCGGGACGGTCGAGCGCCGTGAGCACGATGCCGGCGTACTTGGCCACAACCATGCAGCACTCGGCCACGGCGGCAAGCGGCTCCTCCTGGCGAACTGTCACCAGGCAGGGATAGCCCAGCACACGCAGATTTTTCTTGAGCGCCAGACGGCGCACCGCGGTCAACGCCTGGAGGGTGTCCGACACCCGCGCGGTCGTGACATCCAGCACGATCTCCTCGATTCCGGCCGCGCGCGCCTTTTCAACCCGCGGCACGAGCGTGTCCAGATCCGGCGCGGCGATGGCCAGGGGACAATGGTGCGCTTTGGCCAGGGCGATGAACGCATCGAGGGTCGCCTCGGTGGCGGCGTGGATGAGGGGTCTCTTGTCGGCGCACGTGGCCAGGACGGCGTCCAGATGCGCGGCTTCTGACGCCATGAGGACCATCGGCAGCTCGAGCGTGCCCGCGGCTTTCACGGCCTTGGCGAAAGGCCCGGCCTGGCCGCTGGTATTGACGACGGCCACCACCGTGGCGCGCAGTTCCATCCCCACGCGGACGAATCGCAGGTTACGGATTCGCTCGATCTGAGCCTGCAGCGCGGCCTCATCCAGGGCATCCGACACCAGCACCCCCACGCCCGGCTCATGATGGAACGACTCCTCGTGACGAAACATCACGGTCTCGTTGCCGATCTCGAGCTTGCCCGGCCCCGTGCCGATGGTGACCAGCCGGATGGGCGGCGCGGCGGCCCCGGCGAGCGCCGCCTTGGAGGCGTCGCTGACGTCCGGACACTGGTCGAGGCTCGCCTGCTTCTGCGCGAGCTTCATGGCGAATGCCAGACACGTCGGGCAGCCGCACTTCTTACAATTCGTCTTCGGCAACAACTTGAAGATATCCAATGCTTTCAGAGCCATGGTCCGCCTCCCCTTCTTCGTTTCACACAGGTTTGATTTACAGCAACGCGTCCATTTCCAGCGCGGGGTGCCCCACCTTCTGCAGGTACTCCACCAGTTCCTCGCCCGTGGTCGCCACGGTCTCATCCGCGATTTTGTCAAGCAGGTCCGGCACCCCGACCTCCCGGGCGCGCCCGGCGAACCGGTCGCGATAGAACTCCTTGAGTTCCTTGGGCATCCACAGCAGGCGCTTCAGACCCCCATCGGCCGCGATGAATTTCTTGCTCAGCACATAGAGGCGGCCCACACCCAGGAACCCGGGTGTCTGGTTGCCGCCGCCCACCGAACCCGCGAGCGTGGAAAACTTCATGCCGCAGGGCGTCATGCCGCTGAACTCGCGATTGACGATCATGAATCCATTGGCCTCGGGAATCAACGCCAGGATGCACTCGAAACAGCCGCAGGACGTCATGGGATCTTCCATGAGCGAATAGAGGCTGACTTGCGAGATGGTGCGGTTGGAACTCTGGTACACAAAGTCATTCACCTCCTGCCACTGCCCCTTGTTCACATCGATCACGTGGCTCTTCTTGATCGGCTGGTTGCCGCCGGTGGGATCAATCTCGTGCCCCACCTTGCCGTCCAGCCAACTGACGGCCCCGCAGAGCCCCAGTCGCTCCGGGCTGATGACGCAGATGTGGTTCGGCGCGAACGACTGGCACAGCGAGCAGGAGTAGAACACATCGACGCTTTCATCCGTCATGCCGAGAATGCGTTCATCGCGCTGCGCATAGGCCTTGCGGGCTTCCTTCAGCGCGGCATTGAGCGGCGCCTGATCGGTGATGATTTTCACCTGGACCTTGTCGACGATCTTGCTGTAGAGGTTGTGAATCTGGGCATGGATGATCGTGCCGAAATCCTTCAGCCTGAACCCGCTGGCATAGGCATCCTTGCTGACGCGCACCCAGATGATGTCGCGCTGGCTCATGTGGAAGATGCCCATCGCATAGTTGAGGAAGTCGTGAATCTTGCGCTCGATGAGCGGTTCGAAATCGCTGTGCATGGCACGCCCGGCAATCTCCACCACGATGCCCAGCGGCATGGCGGACCCCTGCTGGGCCGTGTCGATATCGGGGCCGATGATCTCGATTTTGCCGTCTTCCAACGCGTCCATGTCACGCATCCGCACGAACTCGAACGCCGCGGAATATTTCCCGCCGAATTCCACCTGCGTATCCTCGCGCCGCACCCGCTCGCCCTCGAAGGCGGCGGAGTAGGAGACCGGGATGTCGAGCTCTGAGACGGAGACCTTGACCCCGCGCACTTCAATACACCGGGGGACGAGGGCGTCGTGATTCAGTTCGTGGACCACATGCTCGTACGTGCAGATTCCGGTGGGCTTGATCTCCGGGATGTCCGTGTCGGCAATGATCGGGAAGCCCATGTTGATGGCGCCGGCGCCGGTGGCGTACTTGTGGTCATCGACCTCGCCCAAGGTGACGCCGAAGGCGAACACGCGGTTCTTGCAATACTCCAGGCACTTGCGGGACTGCCCGGCCTTCAGGCCGCCGAAGGTCAGCGCGCCGCGGATGGCCCAGCTCAGGGGATAGATGGCGCTCAGGGTGTCGCGCCCGTACGGCACGATGTAAGAGTCCCACCCCATCTGCACCTTTTCCTCATTCAACTGGTCGATGATGCTGACCCCGTTGGAGGAGGATCCGACAAACACCATGATGCTGCGCTTCTGGAATTCGCGGACGATCTTGACGGCGGTCTTGCTGTCCGGCGCCGCACCGAGGATGGCGGCAAACCCGGGCATGCGGCCATCGACCAGTTGAATCCCCAGCGTCCGCAGGATGGTATCCGAAAAGAAGCCGTTGCAGTCCGCCTGCGGTTCCTGCGCATACAAGTAGCGCAGGACCATGATGATCTCTTCGCAGAGGAGCGTCGCGATGCCCGCGTCCAAAGCCGTACCCAGGTAGGGGAACCAGAGGTGGTCGGCGGGAGGCGGGCCCAGCAGCTCGCGCGCATGCTCCAGGATCGGTTTCAGTTCACCGACGGTTTTTGCCTCGACCCCCATCAGGGCGTTGGACATCGGCAGAAAATACGCCGTGTCGGGGAATCCGATGGCCGTAGCTTCGCCTTTCTCCTCCCGGGCTTTCTGGAAGAATTCCTCGGCTTGGCGCACGATATCATGCGCACCGCGGATCGCTGCACTGGCTATAATCTTAGACATGGATGCTTCCTTTCCTCTCCGAGGCGATTTTCTGACTTCCCACAATCACGTTTGTCTCCACGTTCAGGCACAACGCGTCACGCTTGCACGCGGTGCACAGGTCGGCGGCGTCTCCGTTGGCAGGCATCCGCCGCCGCACCTCCGCCACTTGCCGCGCGGCGGCAAACGGACGCCCGCACCCTTGGCAGGGGGCCAGCGGAAGCCGCGTGTTGAGCTCGCGAATTCCCCATTCGCCGTTGCCCTCATCCAAATGCAGGGCGCCCGTCGGACATACGGCCACGCAGGCACCGCAGCCGATGCAGGCCTCCGAAGGATCGGTGAACGGCGTCGTGACGGCCCGCTCCACACCGCGGTTGGCATACCCAATGGCGTGCCGGCCGATCACCTCCGCGCAAACCCGGACGCACAATCCGCACAAGATGCACTTTTCGTCGAGCGCCTTCGATGTCGTGCTCTCGAATCGGGGCTTCTCCACCCCGTATTCGCGGGCCAGGTCGCGGATGACGTCCACCCCGGGACAGCGTGCCCACAGCATTTCCAGCAGCACGCGGCGCGTGGCGCGGACTGTCCGTCTCAATCACATCATTCTCGTACGGGGCGTAGAGGCAGGACGTCACCAGCTTGGACCGTTTGTTCCAGTGCACCTCGACCACGCAGAGCCGGCAGGCGCCATAGTCGCCCACCGCCGCATGATGACACAGGGCCGGAATGTCGGTCCCCTGGCGCCGGGCGACGCTCAACACGGTCTCTCCCGGGCCGGCTTTCACCGGCTGTCCATTCAACACAAACGCTGTTTCCTGTTCAGTTCTCATCGCGCGCCTTCGCTGTGTCAGCCATCACGTCACCTCGACCGCGCCAAACCGGCATACTTCCAGACAAGCCCCGCATTTGACGCACCCCGCCGGGTCGATCCGATGCGGCTCTTTTCGCTTGCCGGATATCACCCGCGGGGGACATTTCCTGGCACAGGCGGTACAGCCCGTGCATTGATCCGGCAGGATGCGATACGTGATAAGCGCCTTGCACGATTTGGCCGGACACCGCCGATCCACGATGTGGGCCCGATACTCATCTTCAAAATAGCGCAAGGTGCTCAACACCGGGTTTGGCGCCGACCCGCCGAGGGCGCAGAGGGAGCCGTCCGAGATCGCCGCCGCCAGTTCCTGCAGCAGCGCGATGTCACTTTCGCATCCCTGCCCGTTGCACAGGCGCGTCAGCACGTCGTCCATGCGGGCAAGACCTTCCCGGCAGGGAAGACATTTGCCGCAGGATTCTTCGCGCAGAAAGTGCACGAAGAAGCGCGCCACATCCACCATGCACGAGGACTCGTCCATCACGACCATGCCGCCCGACCCCATCATGGAACCGGCCTTGGCCAACGCGTCAAAATCGATCTTGATGTCGAGCAACGATTCGGGGAGACACCCGCCTGAAGGTCCGCCCGTCTGCACGGCCTTGAAGCGTTTGCCCCCGGGAATGCCGCCGCCAATCCCGAAGACCAGCTCGCGCAACGTAATTCCCATGGGCACTTCCACCAAGCCGGTGTTCACCACTTTCCCGACCAGGGAGAAGATCTTGGTGCCCGTGGAACCCGCCGTCCCGATCGCGGCGAACCACGCGGCGCCGCGCGCCACGATGATCGGCACATTGGCCCACGTCTCGACGTTGTTGAGATTGGAGGGGCAGCCCCAGACGCCGCTTTCCACGGTGTGCACATACTTCGCGCGCGGCTCACCGGCCTTGCCCTCCAGCGAGGCCATCAGGGCTGTCGATTCTCCGCAGACAAAGGCGCCACCGCCGCGCACCACCCGGATGTCAAAGTCGAACCCGCTGGCGAGGATGTTCCGCCCGAGGAAGCCCCGGTCCCGCGCCTGCGCAATGGCGATGCCGACATTGCGCACGGCCATCGGATACTCATCGCGCACATACACATACCCCTGGCTGGCGCCGATGGCATACGCGCCGATGATCATCCCCTCGATCACACGATGCGGGTTGCCCTCCAGAAGGCTCCGATCCATGTACGCGCCCGGATCCCCTTCATCCGCGTTGCAGATCACGTATTTCGGCGTCCCGTGGGCGTTGCGGCACGACTCCCACTTGCGCCCCGTTAAGAATCCCCCGCCCCCGCGTCCCCGCAGCCCCGACCGTTTGATCTCGTCGATGATGGTTGCGGACGGCATCGCGAGGGCTTTGCGCAACGCCTCATACCCGTTACAGCGCTGCAAATAATCGTCGATGCTCTCCGGCGAAATGCGTTCGTTATCGCCGAAAATCACACGTTGCTGTTTGGCGTAGAACGGGATCTGATCCTCGATCGCGATCGGCGCCGCACGCGGCGTCTCCCGGTAGAGGAGGGACTTCACCACCGCCCCGGTCAGCACGGACTTTTGGATGATCTCCGGCACCGCTTCGACCGTGACCTTCTGATAGAAGTAATTCTCCGGCCGGACGATTACGATCGGCCCCCGTTCGCAGAAGCCGTGGCACCCGCTCTGAATGAACGTGACGTGCTGGCGAATGTTGAGGCGTTGCAATTCGCGCTCCAGCGCCGTTGCAACCGCCTGGCAGCCGTAGGCCTGGCATCCCGTGCCGCCGCACACCGCCAGTTCCACGCGCGTGTTCATGAGACGCGTTCGATCAACCGGTGTCTCCACGACCTCGACCGGAAGCGGATCCACCGAGGTGATGCCCCCCGTCTCGCTGACTTCCTTCAGCATCTTGTCGATGGTGTCGGGAGCCGCCCGGTAGTACCGATTGTCCACGACCACCACCGGCCCCAGCGCGCAGGCGCCCAGGCAGTTGACCGTCTCCAGCGTGAATGCGCCATCGGCCGTGGTTTCACCCGCCGCGATCTGCAGTTTGCGGGCAATCTCGTCCAGCACGCGCGGGGCGCCCCGGACATGACAGGCCGTACCCATGCAAACCTTGATGATATGGCGTCCCTTGGGTTTCAGACTGAACGCATGGTAAAAGGTGGCCACGTGAAACACGTCCGCCAGCGGCACCCCCAGCCGCTCGGCCACAAGCCGCAGTCCCGCTTCCGGCAGATAGCCGATCGCGTGGCTCAGGGTCTGCATGACGGCAATGAGGGACGCCGGCTCACAGGCGTGTTGCGCCAGCGCCTGCTCCACCGCGTCCAGGTGTGTATCCGGTACCGCACTCACGTTTTCAACGTCCCCGTCGCGTGCTCAATCTGCACGAGATACGCATCGCGCTTGTCCGCGACCACCGCGTCGAGGCTTTGGAAGGTCAGGGCGTCGGTCGGACAGGCCTCGACGCATGCCGGCAATTCTCCGCGCTCCACGCGCTCGAAACACTGGTCGCACTTGATGATCGCATGCGACGCGTCATCCATCCGGATCACGCCAAACGGACAGGCCAGAACACACCACTTGCAGCCGATACACCGCGCCTGGTCGATCAGCACCGGACTGTCGTCGTCCTTCCGGTGCAGGGCCTGCGTCGGACAGATCGCGACACACGGCGCGTTCTCGCACTGCCGGCACTGCAGGGGAACCGCAAAACCGCAACCCCGTTCCACGTTGACCCGCGAACGCGGGGGATGCGCTTCGCGAATAGCCGTGACCAGCGACTGGGTCTGGGAGTGCTCGACTCCGCACGCCAGTTCGCAGGTCTTGCAGCCCATGCATCGGTCCGCCTTGACGACGATCATTCCCTTCATGGCTATTCAACTCCGTTGGGTTCCATCCCTTACTCGTTCACCGAAATCGAACTCGCGGGTCTTTTTCCCGCACAGCCCTGGTGCGGACTCGCGGGGACCCCCCCGGAGGGCGCCTCGCTTGCCGCCGCCGCATCCGACGACTCCGCCGAGACGGCATCGCCGGGCTCAAGAAACGACCGGCCGTACATCAGCGGGCGCAGTTTCAGCGCGGCCCGCTTCTTGTCCATGTGCGCCATCATCAAGTGCGCGGCCTTGACCGGATTGCCCTCGAAACTGAACTTCCCGCCCAGCACCTGTTCCACCTCGTCGGTCAGGAAGTGCGTGACTTCCGGGCTGCCATAAACACGCATGGCCGGGCTGTAGTTCACGTAGGCGCCCGACGCGACGCAGTAAAAGCCGATGGCGATGGCCTTTTCGCACATGGCCTCGGGCGCGGCACCGGCGATCGGCAGATCGGACAACTTGTCGCCCAAACCGCCCTCGTTGATCATCTCGCACAGCGCGACCAGGATGCGGCTGTTGTCGACACAGGACCCGAAATGCAGCACGGGCGGAATGCCGACGACCTCGCAGATTTCCTGCAGCCCCTTGCCAGCCCACGTGGCCGCGGCTTCCGGCTGGAGCAGTCCGACTTTGGAACAGGCGGTGGCCGCACAGCCGGTCATCACCACCAACACGTCGTTGGCGATCAGCTCACGCACCATCCGGACGTGGCTGTCGTCCTGGGTCTTCTTGACCGTGTTGCAGCCGATCACCGCGGCGACGCCCCGCAGTCGCCCCGAAATGATGGCGTCGTTCAGCGGCCGGAACGTGGAGCGGTAGCGGCCTCCCAGGTGGGTGAAGGTGTTCGCTACGGTGAACCCCGCCACGAGATCGTTCTTGTGCTCGGGAATGTCGACATGCCCCCGTTTGGGATAGTTCTCGATGGCCGTTCGCACGATTTCAAGGGCCGTGTCGTAGGCCGTTTCAAGCTCGAACTCGATATGCCTGGCGCCAACCATCCGCGCCTTGGCGCTCGTGGTCAGCACCTGGGTATGGAAACGGGCCGCGTGCTCGATCAACGCCGGCATGATGCACTGCACGTCGACGAGCATCACATCCACCGCGCCGGTGGAGACGGCCAGCTCCTGATGCAGGAAGTTGCCCACCACGGGAGCCCCCTGGCGCATCAGAATTTCGTTGGCGGTACAGCAGATGCCGCCGACCACGATGCCCTTGGCGCCTTTCGAGGCTGCCAGCGCCAGCATTTTCTTATCACGGCTGGCGGCCACCACCATTTCCGACAGCGTCGGCTCATGGCCATGTACCACGATGTTGACGGAGTCCTTCTGCAACACGCCCAGATTCACCTGACTGCGCACAGGCATCGGCGTCCCGAACAGGGCGTCGCCGATGTCGGTCGCCAGCATGGCGCCGCCCCAGCCATCACCCAGTGACGTGCGGAATCCGTGCATGAGCAGGTTCCGGTAGTCGGCATCCACCCCTTCGTGGGTGCGATGCAACGTTTCCACGATTTCCCGGTCGATGCCGCGCGGGATCAGATTGAGCTTGCGCCAGTTCTCCACCGTCGCCTTGGGAGCGCGCAATGCGGCAAACTGCACTTCCCCCTCCTGACGCCCAAACTCCTCCATCGCGTTCAACGCCAGGGCCTTGGCGATCTCTCCGATCGTCTTGCCCTCCACGGTCACGCCGCGCTCCTGCGCCAGCGCCTTGAGTCGCTCGGGGTTCTTGATAGTGAAGCCCTGAGCCTCTCCGGTCGCCGTGAGCATCAGCGCGTGGACGATGTCGCGGCCGTGATCCGAGTGCGCGGCCACACCGGCGGCAACCTGACGGATCAGATGCCGCGCGGCAATCGTGGCGGCATCGGCGCCGCAGATGCCCCGCGTGGGCTCCTCACCGAACGGGTTGATGCGGCAGGGGCCCATGTCGCAGATGCGACAACAGACGCCCAGTTCGCCGAACCCGCACCGCGGCTGCTGCTGGTCATGACGCGAGAACGCCGAACCGATGCAGCACGCGTCGGCCTTTTCCAACATTTCCAGCGCCGCAGGATCCACACTTCTCTGTTTCTTGTTTTTCATCGTAAGTGCCTCTGTGTCTACCCCACCACCGAGTTGCGTTTGTGCTCGAGAAAATCGACAATTCGAAGAATGCCTTGTTCCGCCGCCGGACTGGCGCCGAAGACGGATGCGCCGCGTTGTTCCACGTCCACGAGATGCGTGTCGTACGGCAGGAAGCCCGCGAATTCCATGCCGGGAAGGAGTTCCATCAGGGCGGTTTTGTCGCGCTCCGAACGGATCTTGTTGCCCACGATGCAAAGCTTCGTGATGCCGATGTCGGCCGCCAGATCGCGCACGCGGAGCGCCGTCTCCACGCTCCGCCGTCCGGGCTCGACGACGACCAGCAACCCGTCCACCGCCCGGACGGTGCCGCGGCTGAGGTGTTCCACGCCGGCTTCCATGTCCAGCACGAGGGCGGCATTCCCGTCCACGAGCAGGTGGGCGATCAACGCCCGGATCAGGGCGTTCTCCGGACAGTAACACCCGGCGCCGCCCTTCTTCACCGCGCCCGCCACCAACACGCGAATGCCGTCGATAACGACGGCATAGCGTTCCGGAATATCATCCACAAACGGGTTGAGGCGAAACATGCCGCCGGTCGTGCCGGGCTTGACGCCCATCTTCTCTTCAATCAGCTCCTTGAGCGCGACGAGCGGGTGAAGTGTCTCCGCGTGCGGATACCCCATGCAGGCGGCCAGATTGGCGTCCGGATCGCAGTCGATCGCCACCACGTCCCGACCGGAGGCCTTCAAGGCCTTCGCCAGCAGCGCGCAGACGGTCGTCTTGCCCACGCCACCCTTGCCTGTCACCGCAAGTTTCACGTGTGTAAGCCCTCCGGGACTTTCGCTACGTCCGCTGCAGGAGCCGCGTGATCGCGCCCCACGAAATAATTGGCCCAGCCGGAGGTGTAATTCAGCTCCATCTTGCGTGGCGGGACATAGCTCGAACGCATCCCCTCCAACTTTCCAGTGCCCTTCAGCCGCGGATAAACCAGGGTCCAGACGCATGGCTTCTCATCGGGATAGACCTCGCACATCCCGCGCGTGCTGCCGCCGCAGGGACCGTTGCGCTGCTGCTTGGCACATTTGCCCTGGGGACAGCAATAGGCCATGTCCGGCAGGGCGCAATCGCCGCAATCCCGGCACTCGAAGGCCACGATCTTGAGCAGATATTCGCCGAAGTGCGTCACGCGGGCCAGCAGGGAGCGATCGCCCGCGAGCTTGTAGTAACGCGTCAGCAGACGGCACCCGCACCCCGTGCGCTCGAAGCCCAACCGGTGGATGAGCATGGACACCCCGTAACCGAACACCCGGCGTCCCGGCTTCAAATGCGTGAGGGGATCATCGTCCACAGCCCCGGGGCGATAGGTCTGCGGCGACGGAAAGACGTAATACGTGCCCGGCGTCGAGAACGACACGTCGGGAATAAAGGTCTCCCACTGGGGCGCCAGCTCCGCGGCCCGATCAATGATGAAACGGAAGTCGTCGGCCTTGAGGGCAAACCCGCCGATGTGGACGCCGTTGAACCCCATCCCCTTGAACATGGCCACCATCTTGGCCGCACGCTCGAGCCGTTTCTGCTTCCCCTTGTCCGGATCTTTGGACTCCGTTTCCAGCACAGCCAGCAACGCGTCCGTCACCACGCAGCCCGGCACCAAGCCCGCATGCATCGTCTTCGCCGCGCCGTAACTCAACACATAAACGTTGCCGATGAGCGGCACCGTGAGCCGCCGGCTGGCCATGTAGCGTTTCACCTCGAGGAACTTGCGCATGTCATACCCCAACTGGGTGATGACGAAGTCCGCGCCCGCCGCGATCTTCTTCTCGTAGCCGTTCACGGGGTTCAGTTCAGTTCAGTCCAACCTATGAGTAATCT
>CAZOJL010000054.1:0-1165 GCA_964580075.1 uncultured Akkermansia sp.
TGGCGGGAACCAGCGCGGGCGCGCTCTTCGGCGCGGCCTTTGCGGCCGGACGTCACGATCTCACGCAGGCGCTTTCGGACACCCTTGACTGGCGGCGGATGTTCGAGCTGTTTGTCGACATCAACCTGCCCCGTTCCGGGCTTCTCTCCGGCCGCCGTATCCAACGGTTGCTGAAGGAGTTGACGGGCGACAGCGCCTTTGACACCCTCAACCTGCCGTTTGCGGTGGTCGCCACCGACCTGAAGACCCAGCAGGAAGTCGTGCTCGACACCGGGTTGGTTGACCAGGCGGTGCGGGCCAGTATTGCCATCCCCGGGATCTTCACCCCTGTGGTGCGCAACGGATGTCTGCTGGTGGACGGCGGGTTGGTCAATCCCCTCCCGGTCAGCGTGGCTCGCGCGATGGGCGCGGATTTCATCATCGCGGTGGATGTCAACTTGAACATGAGGGTGGCAGCGCCGCCGTCGCCGGTCTCCCTGCCGGCCGCACCGCAGGCGGAGATTGCCTCCGGAGTGGGCGGCGACCGGTTTGCCGCATGGCATCAGCGGTTCGACGACTGGACTGCCAAACTGCCGCCGCTTCGACAGGCCTCGCGGGCGGTGCTGGCGCATTGGTTCAAGGCCGGCGCCGACTCGGCATCCATCTTCGATGTCCTCGCGCAGACACTCCGCCTGGTTGAGAACCAAACCACCCGCACGCGCCTTGCGCTGGAGCCGCCCGACCTCCTGGTCCAGCCTGCGGTCGGGCACATTCAGACGCTCGAATTCCACCGCGCCCGCGAAGCTGTCGCGGCCGGTGATTCTGCGATGGAAGAGGCGTTGCACGCGTGGTCGTAAGCAATCGGCCTTTGTGCGGCTTGCGCGCGTGGCGGGGGGTGCGGTGCCTGACACGGCGTATCGCGCGCGCGAGCCGGCCGCAGGCGTCATTTGGTGTGCGTCCGCTTCCGCTTGTCGCGGAGGTAAAGGACCGTTCCGTTATTGCGTAATTCGGATTCGAAGAGATCGGTGATCTGGATCAGCTTGCTCCAGCTTTTGAAGCCGTAGTTGACCGGCGAAAATGACTTCTGATTGGTGATGTACTGCGAGACCCGGCTCATGTTGGACCACCCGTCGTCGCCCGCCGAGTTCTCGCACGCGAGGCGGAGCAACTGGACCAATGCGGCGTC
>CAZOJL010000054.1:1265-19822 GCA_964580075.1 uncultured Akkermansia sp.
TCCATGGCGTCGATGATGATGGCCGCGTCGGTGGCGTTCTTCCCCTTGGTGTAGCCGAACTGCTGCACCGGTTTCAACGCAAAGAGCAACGAATGCGCCTCCCAGTGACGCAACTGGGTGCTCTTCCAGTCGCCATAGGCCCTGCGGATATTGACGACTCCGTACTTGGCCAATTCGTTGAGAACCGGCTCCACCGCGTCACAACTGGTGTTGTCGCAGTCAATCAGCAAGGCGATATTTTTGTTGCTCATGGTGCCATGGTAGCGCTTTGTCCGCGCGGATGGCAATCCTTTTGCAATCGCATCCGTGAGCGCGCGGTCAAGCGCCCGTGATCAGCATCCGGAACTGGCGGAACAAGGGAGCCGCGTCGTGCGGGCCGGGGCATGCCTCGGGATGGTACTGCACGGAGAACGCGGGATACGCCTTGCATCTGATCCCCTCAACCGTCTTATCGTTGAGGTTGATGTGGGTGACGTCGACCTGGGCGGCATCGAGCGTTTCGGCGGCGACCGCGAAGTTGTGATTCTGCGAGGTGATCGCCACCGTCCCGGTTTTGAGATTCATCACCGGATGATTGCAGCCGTGGTGGCCGAATTTCAGGCGGTACGTCCGGCCGCCGAGCGCGAGGCCGAGGAGCTGATGGCCGAGGCAGATGCCCATCAGCGGCACCGCGCCTAAAAGCTCGCGGATCGCGGCGGCCGCGTAGGGGAGCGCCGCGGGGTCGGCCGGCCCGTTGGAGAGGAATACGCCATGGGGGTTCAGCGCCAGCACCTCGGCGGCGGAGGTCTTCGCCGGCACGACGGTCACCTGCATCCCATGCCGGCGCAGACTGCGGAGGATGTTCCACTTGATGCCGAAATCATAAGCCACGATTTTCAAGTCGGCGGGCGGCAGGTTCGGTGCCATGCCCCATGAGCAGGTCTCGCGGCCATCGGTGTCCCATGCGTACGGAGCCGTGCACGAGACCTGCGCCGCGTAGTCCTGGCCGTCGAGGCCCACCCACGCGCGGGCGCGGGCCACGCCGTCTGCCGCGGGCACGGTTCCGGTGACGCACAGAAACCCCTTCAGCGTTCCCTGTTCCCGCAGGTGTCGCGTCAGTCGGCGCGTATCGATCCCGGCGATCGCGGGCACACCCGATGCCACGAGCGCCTGGCGCAGGTCCGATTCGCTCCGCCAGTTGCTGGCCGCGTTGCAGGCGTGCATCACCAACCCGCTCGCGTGGATCCGCTCCGATTCCCGGTCGGCGGCGTTGACGCCGACATTGCCCAACTCGGGGCAGGTGAACGTCACAAACTGCCCGGCGTAGGAGGGATCGCTGATGATCTCCTGATAACCGGTCATGCCGGTGTTGAACACCACCTCGCCCACGCGGTCCGCTGGCGCACCGACCGACCAACCGCGCAGCACCAGGCCATCCTCCAGCGCCAGATAGGCCGGCTTCTGCCGTTGCTCCGCCCAGTTGAATGTAGCCATATCCTATAACCCTTCCCCTGAGATCCGCCTGAGCAGCCGCACGCGCGGGGACCGCTCGTGATATTCCTGGATCGACTGCACCTTGACATGCCCGTGCGCCGTCTTGTACGACTTCAAGCCCATGACCGACCAGCGCAGCCCGTTGATCGTGGTCGTGATCGGAATGCCGCGCGTCACCGCGTGGGCGCGCATCTTCACCTCGTCCCACGCGGGCCCCGCGCCGACCGTCGGGGTGCTGATGATCCAGTCGATCTCCTCGTTATCGATCAAGTCGATGGCATTGGGGTTGCCTCTCGAGATGCGGAAAACCGCCCGGTCACGGATGCCCGCATGCCACAGCGCCGTGCTGGTACCGAGGGTGGCATAGAGCGTGAACCCGATTTGTTTGAGTTTGCGAGCCAGCTCGACCGCCTCCTGTTTGTCCTCGTCGCGAACGCTCAGGAACGCTCCGCCGCCCTTGGGCAGGCGGTTGCCCGCGGCGATCTGGCTCTTCAGGTAGGCCAGGCCGCAGTTGCTGTCAATGCCCATCACCTCTCCCGTGGACTTCATCTCCGGCGACAGCACCACGTCGATGCCGGGAAAGCGGGTGAAGGGGAAAACTGCCTCTTTCACTGCGTAATGCGCGGGAATGAACTCTTCGGTGAAGCCCATGTCGACGAGCTTGGCTCCCACCATCACCAGCGACGCCAACTTGGCCAGTGGGACGCCTGTGGTTTTGCTCACGAAGGGCACCGTGCGAGACGCCCGCGGGTTGACCTCGAGGATGTAGACATCCTCGTCCTGCACGGCGTATTGGATGTTCATCAGACCCTTGACCTGAAGCGCCTTGGCCAGCGCGAACGTCTGTTTGCGAATCGTGGCTTTGACCGCCTTGCTGAGGTTGGGCGAGGGGATGATGCAGGCGCTGTCCCCCGAGTGGATGCCCGCCAGTTCGACATGCTCCATGATCGCGCCGATCACGTGCGTCTCACCGTCGGATATGCAGTCCACGTCCACTTCGCAGGCGTTGGCCAGAAACCGGTCGATCAGAACCGGCCGGTCTTCCGAGACCTCGACGGCCTCGTGCATATACGTGCGCAGGGATTCGTGGTCATAGACAATCACCATGGCCCGGCCGCCCAGGACGAAGCTCGGACGCATCAGCACCGGAAAGCCGATCCGTTCCGCCACGGCCGCAGCCTCTGCAACGGTGGTTGCCAGCCCGTTCTCCGGCTGACGCAGCCCCAGCCGGGCGGCCAGTTCCTGGAAATGCTTGCGGTCCTCGGCCAATTCGATGCTGTGTGGACTCGTACCGATGACCGTCACGCCGTTGGCTTCTAGCCCCTGGGCCAGGTTGAGCGGGGTCTGCCCGCCGAACTGGACGATCGCGCCGGAGCATCCTTCGTGACGGTAGACGTGCAACACGTCCTCAAGCGTCAGAGGTTCAAAATAGAGCTTGTCGCTGGTGTCGTAATCGGTGCTGACGGTCTCGGGATTGCTGTTGACCATGATGGTCTCGAACCCGGCGTCGCGCAGGGCGAAGCAGGCATGGACGCAACAGTAGTCGAACTCAATCCCCTGGCCGATGCGATTGGGCCCGCCTCCGATGATCATGATTTTCTTGCGCGCGGGCCCCGGTGTGGTTTCGGGGCGGGCTTCGGGGGGGCCGCCCGAACCGTAGGTCGAGTAGAAGTACGGCGTGAACGCGGCGAACTCGGCCGCGCAGGTGTCGACCAGCGCGTATTCGGGGAGGATCCCCGCACGCAGCCGCGCCGCGCGGACCGCGTCCTCGGTTTCGTGGAGGATCCACGCGATCTGCCGGTCGGAAAAGCCAAACTGTTTAGCCTGTTCGAAGCGCGCGGGGTCTTCACTCAATCCCGCGAGCGAGCCGGCGCGGCGGATTTCCTCCTCGTAGGCCACCAGTTCTTCCAGGTGGCGGAGGAACCACGGGTCGATCTTGCAGATGCGGTGAATCTGCTCGACGCTCCATCCGCGGCGGAATGCGGCGCGGACATCGAACAGGCGGTTGCGGTGAGGGATGCGGATGCCGGCCTCGAGCGTGGCGTCGTCCTGGGCCTCGGCGGCCCCATCCTTGCCGTCGGCGCCGAATCCCGCCCGGCCCGTCTCCAGGGAGCGAAACGCTTTTTGTAGGCTCTGCTTAAAGGTCCGGCCGATGCTCATGGCTTCGCCGACCGACTTCATTTGCGTCCCGAGCACGGGGTCGGCATTGGGAAATTTCTCAAAGGCGAAGCGCGGAATCTTGGTCACCACGTAGTCAATGGACGGCTCGAAACAGGTCGGTGTCTGGCGGGTGATGTCGTTGCGTAATTCGTCCAGGGTGTAGCCCACGGCCAGCTTGGCGGCGATCTTGGCGATGGGGAAGCCTGTTGCTTTAGAGGCCAGCGCGCTTGAGCGGGACACGCGCGGGTTCATTTCGATCACCACCATCCGGCCATCCGCCGGATTCAGCGCGAATTGGACGTTGGACCCACCGGTTTCCACACCGATCACCCGCATCACCGCCAGCGTCGCGTCTCGCATGTTCTGATATTCGCGGTCGGTCAGCGTCTGCGCGGGAGCGACGGTAATCGAGTCACCGGTGTGAACCCCCATCGGATCGAGGTTCTCGATCGAACAGATGATCACGCAGTTGTCGTTCTTGTCCCGCATGACCTCCAGTTCGAACTCTTTCCACCCCTCGATCGATTCCTCGACCAGCACCTCGTGGGTGGGGCTGAGGAAGAGTCCGTTCTGGACAATCCGCTCGAACGAAGCGTCGTCGCGGGCGATGCCGCCGCCTGTGCCGCCCAGGGTGAATCCCGGCCGGATCACCAGCGGATAGCCCAGGGAGTCACGGACCTGGCGGGCCGTCTCGAGGGAGCGGGCGGAGCCGCTGCGCGGCATATCCAGGCCGATTTTCTCCATGGCCTGCTTGAACAGGAGCCGGTCTTCGGCCCGTTCGATCACGTCCGCGGTGGCGCCGATCAACTCGACCCCGTATTTATTCAACACGCCGGCTTTGTCCAATTCCATCGCCAGGTTGAGCGCCGTCTGTCCGCCCATGGTCGGCAGGAGCGCGTCCGGTCGTTCGCGCCGTATCACTGCCGCCAGAACGTCGACGCTGAGCGGCTCGATGTAGGTGCGGTCGGCGAATTCGGGGTCGGTCATGATCGTCGCCGGGTTACTGTTCACCAGCACCACGTCAAAACCTTCTTCACGCAGCGATTTGCAGGCCTGCACCCCGGAATAGTCAAACTCGCAGGCCTGTCCGATCACGATCGGCCCCGAGCCGATCAGCATCACTTTCTTGATATCTGTTCGCTTTGGCATCGCATGGAATCCTTGATAGTCACTGTGGCGGACGGGCGTCCGGGCGCATCGGACATGGCGTCATTAACCTGCCAGCCACCGTCCAGCAGACGGGGAACAAGGCAAAAAATGCATCGCATATGGCGGTAAATTATGACAGATCCGCACAAACAGGTACATACAATAGTGTGCGCGGACACGCAGACGGGCGCATGGCAGTTCTGATGAGGTCTTTGATTCATAATCATAATCATAATCGTAATCTTGCTTGCTTTCTCATCGATTTCGGTCCCGATCCCGATTTGGATCCCGATAGCGGCTGCCAAAATTGGAATTGCTGGTGCGCGGACCAGAATCGACTTGCCTGCAAACCGCAACCGCTCTACACTTGCCGCATGAGGGATCGGACGGTGCGCGATCTGGGGGTCAGTGTTTTGTGAGTGTGCTGCGGAAAAACCAGTGGTCGGTCATCGGTCTGGCAGCCTGTCTGTTGATCCCCGCGTGTGCGGTGATGACGGGACAGGACGGGTTTTCCTGGCCCGCGACGGCGACGGAATTGGATCGGGTTTTGCTCCAGCTCCGTATCAGCCGCATCCTCGCGGGTTTTGTCGTGGGCGCGGCGCTCTCCTGCGCCGGCGCGGTTCTGCAGGCGGTGTTGCGGAATCCCTTGGCCGATCCGTATGTCCTCGGCGTCAGCAGCGGGGGCGCGGTGGGTGCGACGCTGGCGATTGCCCTCGGACTGCAGGGGTATACGGTGCTGGCGTTGCCGCTCGCGGCTTTTGTCGCGGCTGTCGTCACCCTGACCGTCGTGTTCCGGCTGGCCTCGCGCCACGGCGCCACCTCCGTTCACGGATTGATTCTCAGCGGCGTCGTCGTGAGTTCGATGCTTTCGAGTGTGCTGATGGTGATCCTTTCCTTTTCCCGTAACGAACGGTTGCACGGCATCCTCTGGTGGATGCTGGGGAACCTGCAGATCAACGATATGCGGGTACTGGCGGGCTGCGCCGTCTGCTGCGTGGTTGCGTGTGTCGCGGCGCTGGCGCTGGCGCGCGACCTGAATGCGCTGACGTTGGGCACGGAGATGGCCCATCACGTCGGCGTACGCACCCGTTTCGTGGTATGCTGCGCGCTCGGGGCCGCCACGCTGGCGGCTGCGGCCGCCGTGGCGCTGGCGGGCCTCATCGGCTTTGTCGGCCTGATCATCCCGCACGCCGTGCGCCAGATGACCGGTTCCGACAACCGTCGTCTCATTCCCGCCGCCGCCTTGGCAGGTGGCGCGTTTCTGGTGCTGTGCGATACGGTTGCACGATCGCTGATTGCCGGACAGGAGATACCGGTCGGCGTGATCACGGCGCTGACCGGCGGACCGTTCTTCCTGGTGCTCCTCCGGCGCCGGCGGGAGGGGTGGGTCGCCTGACCCGCAACGCCATGAACACGGGAACGCAAACCCCGGCCATCCGTCTCGATGCGGTCAGCGCCGGTTACCATGGCGAAGCGGTCATCCGCGATCTCTCCTTGAGCGTGGCCGCCGGCGAGCGTGTGGCGATTCTCGGGCCGAACGGCGTCGGGAAGTCGACGCTATTCCGGGTGATTACGGGGCTGTTGCAGACGCGGGCGGGTGTTGTTTCGTTGTTTGACCGGCCCGTGCGAAAAATCCCGGCTGCCGAGCGGGCTCGCCTGGTGGCCGCCGTGCCGCAGGAACTCGACACGGCCATGCCGTTCACCGCCGGCGAACTGGTGATGATGGGCCGGACCGCTGCGCTGGGTCGCTGGATTCCGCCGTCGCGCGAAGACCGTCGGTGGGTCGCCGACGCCATGACCCTCACCGACACCCGGCACTTGGAAGACCGGGTGTTTCAGGAGATGAGCGGGGGGGAGCGCCAGCGGGTGGCCGTCGCCATGGCTCTGGCTGCCCGGCCCCGCATCATTCTGCTGGACGAACCGACCTCGCATCTGGATATGAACCACCGGCTCGAAATTGTGCAACTGATCGAACAGATCAACCGCGAGCAGGGGATGACGATTCTCATGATCGGCCATGACCTCAACCTCGCCGCCGAATATTTTCCCCGCCTGGTGTTGCTTCACGAGGGCCGGATTGTGGCGGACGGCCCGCCCGAGAGCGTGTTGACCCCCGACATCCTCAGTGCCGTCTACCAGTGTGACGTATCGATCCAACGCGATCCCGTGGCCCATGTCCTGCGCGTCTTTCCGCGCCGGACGGTGAAAGGCACGGAAGAATGATGACAAACTCACGGGAGACGTGCAGATGTCCGTGATGCATTCGTTTCTGGAAACGCCATTTCTGCTGGAGCGGGAGCACGGGACGTGTGCTGCAATCCTGCATGCCCCAGAGCGCCCGGTCCGGAGCGTGCTCGTCCTGCCGCCGCTCGCCGAGGAGCGGAAGGCCTGCCACCGCATTCTGTGCGATCTGGCGCGTGCAATGGCCACCAGCGGCGCGGCCGTCCTCCGCGTCGATTACCGGGGCACGGGGGATTCCACGGGTGATTTTGAGGCGTTTTCCGTGTCGGACTGGCTGGCCGATGCGGAGGCTGCCCGCGCCTGGCTTCGTGACCGATATCCGGGGTGTGAACCTGCCGTGCTGGGCATCCGCTTCGGCGCCACGCTTGCGACCCGCCTGGCGGGGGCCGGCACCGTGCGGGTGCTGGTGGAGCCGGTCGGCGGCGCCGATCTTCTGAAGCAACTCCTCCAGCGGAACCAGGTGAATCAGATGGTGGCCTTCGGCGGCGCGCGCGTCTCTCGTTCCGGCATCGAGGCCGGCTGGGCGCGGGGAACGGCTGCGGATCTGGACGGGTATCCCTTTTGCGCGCGTCTCGCCACGGATCTCGCGGCGCTTACGCCTGGGGCGTGGGCCGGTGCCGGGTGTGTGGTTTCGACCGGCCCCGACACCCGCACGGCCGACGCCGCGCACGCGAATGCGCCCGCATCCGAACGTCTCACGTTGCGGCTCCCGGCCTTCTGGAACACGGTCGGGCGTGTGGACGTCGACCCGCTGACCCGCTTACTTGTCGACGCTGTCCTGCGCCTCATTCCCGCGTGCGCCCCCTGCGCGGCCGTCCGGCCGCTGCCAGAGCCGAGCGGCGGGAGCGGGCCGGTCGAGTATGGGTCGCCGACCGGCATAATCCGCGGCTGGATGACGTGTCCGTCATCGGCTGGGACGCCCGTCGCCCGGGTGCTGTTCATTCACGGCTGGTCGGGCGACCGCACCGGGCCGCATCGAATGTTCGTCAAACTGGCCCGGAGGCTGGCCGGTGCGGGCGTGTTGTCGCTCCGGATTGACCTCTCCGGCCGGGGGGACAGCGGGGGCGACGCTTCGGCCGTGTCGATCGCGGCCATGACCGCCGACGCCCTCGCGGCGCTCGCGTGGTTGCGCCACACCTGTCCGGATGGAGGCCCCGTGATGGTTGCGGCGATCTGTTCTGGATGCAAGGTCGCCATTTCCGTTGCCGCCGCCGAGCCCGACATTGCGGCGCTCGCACTCTGGTCTCCCGAATCGATGGGCGCGCTCCGCGCCGCCGCCACCGGACGTCGCCGGTCGTGGGGGGCGCTTAAAACCTACGCGATCAAGCTGACCCGGCGTGAAACCTGGGTCAAGCTTGCCACCGGTCGCGTCCGCACCGACATGATCAGAAATGCGCTGGTGCGGCATGAGACCCGATCCGCCCGCGAGGCCGCCGAGGAAGACCGCATTTTGGAACGCTTCCGCGGGTATGCCGGCCGCATCCGCTTTATTTTTGGCGGATCGGATCCCGATGCCCCCGGCTCGTCCGCCGCCTATGCCGCCTTCTGCACCCGCCACGGCATCCGCCATGACGTGTACACCGTGCCGTGTGCGGGACACAGTTTTTACGGGTTATCCTGGGAAGCCGATGCGCTCGACCGCGCCGACGCGTTCGTCCGGGACGTGTCGGCCGGGCAATCCCGTTTTTAAAAACCGTAATCGCACGTCAAGATGACACGGAGGGAATCACGCATGCCGAACGAACCATCCACGCCACCGACTTTTTCCCTTTCGACCAACTGGAACAGTGCGCGGCATGCGTCGGGTGAGGCGGTGGTGGACGAGATCCTGAACCTGGGGTTCGACGCGGTTGAACTCGGCTACCAGATGGATGAACTGCAGGCCGAGGGTGTGTTGCGTCGTGTGCGGGAGGGGGGCGCGGTCGTCTCCAGCGTGCATGCCTTCTGTCCCGCGCCACCCTATGTCACGGGCGGTCATCCCGAGTTATACCTGGCGGCATCGCTTGACGAGGACGACCGTGTGATGGCCGTGCTCTGGGTCGGCAAGACCCTGGAGCTGGCGCAACAGGCCGGCGCGCGGGCGGTTGTCCTCCATGCCGGCCGCATCCGGCAGGGCTGGTGGCGCCGCGCGCCCGTATCCGAAATGCTCATGGAACTGGCGTCCGATGCCGGAACCGCAGACCCACTTTTCCAGCGGCAGACGGCGCGGGCGCTGCGCGCCCGCGCCCGCCGCGTGGGCAAACACCTCGACGCGCTGAGGCGGTCGCTCGACCGCCTCGTTCCCCGTTTTGAGAAGGCCGGGGTGACGCTCTGCCTCGAGAATCTCCCGTCCTGGGAGGCGCTGCCTAACGAGAATGAAATCGCGCGGCTGGTCGGCGATTATCCGACGTCGACGCTCGCGTATTGGCACGACCTGGGGCACGGACAGGTGCGGCAGCACCTCGGCTGGTGCCCCGACCACGCCGCCGCCGCCGCATCCCTGCTGCCGATCACGCGCGGCATCCACATTCACGATGTGCGGGGACTCGCCGACGACCATCAACTGCCGGAAACCGGCGTCATTGACTTCACGCGCTTCGCGTTTTATGCAACATCCGATGTGATCCGGGTCTTTGAGCCGCTGCCCGGCACGTCGGCGGAACCCCTGGTTGCCGCGCTGGGCCGGATGCGGCAGATCTGGGGCTAGCGCTTGTGCGTCAGTTTCCACTCTTCGTGGCACGAAAACAGGAAGCCTGCGGCGGCAACGAAGATCAGTGCGTACCCGGCCAGTTCGGTGCCCTCCTCGGCGAGTCGCCGGACACTGCGGATGGTGGTGATGGACATTTCGGAACTCAACATCGCCTCCCAGTTGCGGCGCATTCCGAATAACCGGGAGAATACGAACACCATGCCGAATCCGCTGCACAAGGTTCCCCAATAGGATTGCACCACTTCCCGCGCGAACGCGTCGAAGAGCGCGCTCCGCTGCTTCCACAGGTATGCCACCATGACGAGCACGATGCCGGCTGTCGGCACCTTCCAAAAACCATGGGCGATCCGATCCACCACCCAATCCATCTCGCGCACGGCTGCCAGCAACGCCACGGCCGCCAGCAGGTAGGCCGGAATGTGCCGCGCGCGTTGGAGGCGGCCACCCACTCCGAAGGCGATGGCCGTCAGGAGCAGCAGCACGAGTTGCGCATATTCGGTCCAGGACTGTTCGGAAAACAGGACACTCCCGATCTCGCCGTGGTGTACGTCGAGGAGGAAGAGTCCCGCCACCAATCCGAAAACGACACAATGAAACAACAGGCGGAATCCCGCCTGCAGACACAGATCAAAAGATTTGGCCATCTATCAATCCCAATCCGTTTGAAGATACACACGCACAGTGTGACACAGGTCCCCTCGAAGAATCGAGTAAAATAGTGGATAACGCTTTACACCGGCACAGAAAGCGGTCAGAATGATCTTCTATTTGCCGGCGCTGACAGGATGCTGAAACGTACTGTAATGAAAAGGCGATGAAGACCGGCGTCATGCCGCGCGCAGCGCGAGCGGGTGCCGGGACGTGTTGAGCTACGCGCAACCCCTATGGACACATTACAAGAGCGCATCGGCGAACTGAAGAAACGGCGCAAGGCCGTGATCCTCGCCCACAATTACCAACCCGACACAATTCAGGCGATCGCGGATTTCACCGGCGATTCGCTTGAACTGGCCCGCCGGTGCACGCAGCTCGATGCCGATGTGGTGGTGTTTTGCGGCGTCTGGTTCATGGCCGAGACCGCCGCCATCCTGAATCCAGGAAAGACCGTCCTGATCCCCGATCCCGCCGCCGGGTGCCCCATGGCCGACATGATCACGGCCGCGCAGTTACGGGCTTTCAAGGCGGAACATCCCGGCGCAAAGGTCGTCTGTTATGTCAACAGCACGGCCGAGGTCAAGGCCGAGAGCGACATCTGCTGCACCTCGGCGAACGCGCTGGCCGTGGTTCGCGCGCAGGGAGACGCCGACGTGATCTTTGTCCCCGACCGCCACCTCGGCAGTTACACGGCGGAGAAACTCGGCCGGCCGCTGATCCTCTGGCCGGGATTTTGTCCGACCCATCAGCGCCTGACCGTAGCCGAGATTGCCGCCTTGCGGGCAGCCCATCCCGGCGCGCCGGTGCTGGTGCATCCCGAATGTCCCCAGCCGGTGCGGGACGCCGCCGATTGGGTCCTCTCGACCGGGCAGATGTGCCGCCATGTGGCGCAGGCCCCGGAACGGACGTTCATTGTCGGCACCGAGATGGGCATTCTTTACCGGCTCCGCACGGAGAATTCGGACAAGGCGTTCTATCCGGTGAACGACCGGTTGTTGTGTCCCAACATGAAGAAGACATCCCTGGAAAAGGTGCTGTGGTCACTGGAGGACCTCGAGTCCCGCGTGACCGTGGAGGCCGGGATTGCCGGGCGCGCACGGCGCGCGATCGAGGCCATGCTGGAGGTGGGGTGACGGCGTTTCACCGGCAGACAATAACATGCACACACTACCCATGATCACACAAATCCCCTTGCTTCCTCGTCCCCGTTGTGTTCGCCGGCTTGATGGCGTCCGTTTCCGGAGCGCTGCGGTCGCGTCAGACGCCGCATCGGCATGGCCTGTCGAAATCATCATCGATTCCAGCCGAGGCCCACAGGCCTACCGTCTGGTCATCACGCCTGAGGCGATCCGCATCGAAGCCGGCGACGCCGCAGGCGCCTTTTACGGGCGCATGACCCTGCGCCAGTTGGCGCGGTTCTGCCCCGATGCGCTTCCGTGTGGGGAGATCGAGGACTCCTCCGACATCCCGATCCGCGGGGTGATGCTCGACATCAGCCGCGACAAGGTGCCGACGCTGGACACGCTCTTCATGCTGGTGGATATGCTGGCCGAGTGGAAGGTCAACCACCTCCAACTCTACATGGAGCACACGTTCGCCTACCGCAACCATCGCGATGTGTGGGCCGAAGCCAGTCCGATGACCGCCGCAGAGATCCGAACTCTGGACGCCTATTGCCGCGAGCGGTTCATCGAGTTGGCGCCCAACCAGAACACCTTCGGCCATTTTGAGCGTTGGCTCAAGCATCCGCGTTACCGGCCGCTGGCCGAATGTCCGGACGGCTTTCAGCGTCCGGGCGGCGCCTGGCGAGCCGCGACAACACTCGATCCAACCCAGCCCGCTGCGCTCGAACTGGTCGCCGAACTCCTGGCCGAACTGCTTCCGAATTTCACGAGTCGACGTCTGCATATCGGGTGCGACGAGACGTGGGAACTCGGTCAGGGCCGCAGCCGGGACGAGGTCCGGCGGCTGGGGTTGGCGCGCGTCTATCTCGACCACCTTGCCAAGCTCAAGCACGTGGCGCAAGTCCACGATTGCATGCCGCACTACTGGGGTGACATGATCTGGAACCACTTCGCGGATCACGTCGGGGTGCTGGATCGCGAGATGGTGCACGTGGATTGGGGCTATTACCGACGCTATCCCTACCGGGAGCATGGGGAGAAACTGGCACAGGCCGGGATTCCCTTTTGGTTTGCGCCCGGCACATCCACCTGGTGTACGCTCACGGGTTGTAACGAGGCCGGCATCGGCAGCAACCGCTCCGCCGTCCGGGCCGGTCTCGAATACGGCGCGGGGGGCATCCTCAACACGGACTGGGGAGATGGCGGCCATTGGCAGACCCTGCCGGTCGGTTTCATCGGATTGGCCGCCGGTGCCGCCGTGGCCTGGTACGAGGCGGGCAATCCCGATGAAGCCATTCGCGCGGCGCTCGACCCGCACGTGTTTCGTGATGCCGCCGGCGTGATGGGGCGTGCCGCCTACGATCTGGCCGATACCTGGATGCGCGTTTCCGAGAATGCCACGGCATCACACATCCTCGACCTGATTCTCCATGAGGGACCGGCTGCGGTTCTCCCCCCGAATGTCACGCGCGACACTCTGGATGCCGCCGACGCCCACCTCGCGGCGGCAGTGGAGCTGATGCGTGGCGCACGGATGGACCGGCCCGATGCGGACCTGATCGTGGAGGAGTTTACCCATAACGCGCACATGGCGCGGGTTGCCTGCCAGATGGGACGGCTGTTGCTGGCCCAAGACACCCGGCCCAGCGCATGGACACGGCTTGCCCCCGAACTCGAGACGCTGATGGCCGATCATCGTCGCGTGTGGCTCGCCCGCAATCGCCCCGGCGGGCTTTCGGATAGTCTGCGCGTCCTGGAAACCCGCCTGGCCGAATGCCGGCAGTCCGTCTGACGGTCACTGGAGGCGCTTGCTAAACCCTTGGAAGCGCCGGGAATCAGGGTTCAGGATGCCAGGGTTCAGGCCGGAAACGCCTCCTGAACCCCGAACCCTGAACCCTCCGCTTGCATAAACCGGAGGTTTTGCAAGAGCCTCACTGGCTTATGGTGTGCAGGTGTAGGTTTGCCTGCCGCCGCAATTGCGCAGGTCGATTCGGTAGGTCTTGCCCCGGTAGATCCGCGTCACGCGCGCGGCCGGGACGGAGTCGGGCAGACAAGGCTTGATCTCCAGCCCGTCCAGCGTGGGGCGCACCCCCAGAATGTAGTGCAGCATGGCCACGTGCATCCAGTTGGCGGTGCCGGTGAGCCAACTGATGCCCCCTTCGCCGAAGCGGGTGTTGACCGGGCCGACGAGGGACGAGACAAACACGTAGGGTTCGCGCTCGTAATGATCGGCCCCGAACCGCTCCGAGACGATCTCCGGCAGGATCTGGCGGAAGTATTTCCAGGCCCGGTTTCCGTTGCCGAGCAGGCACTCGGCGATGATCGCCCAGGTATTGGCGTGGCTGAATATGCCGCCGTTTTCGCCGATCCCCGGGTTGGATCCGAGCGGCGGATCCTCCGGTTCGGGAATCCCGGTGAACGGGGGGGCCAGGATGCGCAGACCGCAGTCGCTGTCCAGCAGTTCGGCCGCCGCGTCCATGGCGATCTTGCCGCGGTGCTCAAAGTCGCCGACGCCGGAGATCACGGCCCAGCTTTGGGTGTTGAGGTAGATCCGGCCCTGCGCGTTGGCGGCGCTGCCCAGCGTCTTGCCGTTGCTGAGAAGCAGACGGCGATACCAACGGCCGTCCCACACGCGGTCGGAGTTGAGGATGGTCGTGAGTTCGGCTATGACGTCGTCGCACCAGGCGACGTCCGCCGGGCGGTCGCCGCGTTGTGCCACATCCTTGAACAGCTTGCAGGCGTAGACCATCTGCATGCCCAGCATCACCGATTCGGCGCGCTCGTCGCCAAACAGCGCCAGACCGTCGTTCCAGTCGCAGTGATACAGGGTGGGCAGTCCGTTCGGGCCGCGTCGTTCGTGGATGTAGCGGAGCCCCTTGAGAATGTGTTCGTAAACGGTGCCGAGGCTGCCATCACGGTAGGGGATCTCTTCCTGCAGCAGACGGATGTCCCCGGTCTCTGCGATGAGGTTGTGGATCGTGTAGATCTGCCAGACCGTGTTGTCGCAGCGGCGGGGGGTATCGCGCGTCGGGCGGGGATCATCCGGGAAGAAAGCGAAACAGCCGCCGCCATCGGGCGTCTGCTGGGCAAAGACCTGACGCATGCGCAGCAGGGCGAATTCCGGGTCGAAGTTGGCCACGGCCATGGCGTCCTGGGTGGTGTCGCGGTAGCGGAGGCCGTCCGTGCCCATGTGGTCGGTGGAGATGATGCGCGCCAGATCGAGCGTGACCTCGCAGTTGTAGGGGATCCACGTGTTGACCATGCGGTCTACTGCGGGATCACCCGTGGACACGGTGGTGGTGTTCAGGCGTTGACTCCAGAAGGCGTCGATGGCGGCGATGCCGGAGGCGACGGCCGCGGCGCTGCGGTAGCGCCGGAAGAGTGCTTCCGCGGCCGCCCAGTCGTCGGCGAGCGCGAAGGTAAAGCCGAGTTGTTTTTCGGCACCCGGCGCGAGTTGCACGTCGACGCCTTGAACGGCGCAGGCATGGCCGCCCAGCGGCAGATCGGAGTTGCTCAATTCGGTGCCGGCGCGCAGGGAACAGGGCGATTCGTAACTGCCGCTTTTGCCGATGAACGCATCGCGTGAACACTCCCATCCCGAGAGGGTGTCGCTGCAGCCGATGAGCATGGCGGGGGCGTAGGGTGCTTCAAAGACGTGATAATCGTAACGGATCGCGCCGAGCGTTGGATCGTAACGCAGCCCGAATTGGTTCTTGAGATAACACCAACCGAGGGCCTCGCGCATGAACTCGAGCAATCCGAATTCCAGATAGCTCACGAGTTGCAGGTCGGCCGGGACGCTGCCGACATTGCGGACGCTCACCTGGCCGAGCAGCACGTCGGCATCCGGCGGGATGCCCAGTGCATAACAGATCTCGACGCCATCCTTCCGGGCGGTAAACGTCGTGACTCCGGGACGGTGGCGGCATTCGAAGCGATCCAACGCGGTGCATCGGGGGGCGAAATGGGGGTTCCAGACGTGACCGGTCTTGCGATCCCGGACGTAGAGGTAGAAACCGGGACGGTCGCCGGGAGCGGCGGTGTAGTGATAGCGGGTGATCCGCCGGGAGCAGGGCTCCTTATGCCAGAGGAGGCCGCCGGCGTTCTGGCTGACAAACGCGCGCAGCCGCCGGTTGCCGAGGTAATTGATCCAGGGGCGCGGGGTTTGCGGCGAGGTGATGACGTACGATGACGACGCATCGTGGAAGTGGCCGTAGTGTTTCATAGGTGTTGAGAGGAGGTTTCTGTGTTCAGGGAAAGCAAATCACGGAGGACAGTCGATTTTCGGGCGAGTTCTTCGTGTGTGAGACCGACGATCTCGTGGGGGAAGACAACCCAGTCATCGGTGGTGTGGATGTAGTAATCGGGCGACCGCGTCGTGGTGTTGTGATTGGGCTTCCAATAGACGGTGGCGATGCGGACATCGGCATGCGCGTCGGCGAGCCGGCACAGAACGGCGTCGGCGGTACAGCCGCTGTCAAAAATGTCGTCGACGATCAGAACGCGCTGACCTTCCTGGATCGAATCGAGCGCGGGGTCGGCATATTCGAAGCGGACATCGCCACGCGTGCCGATGCCGCGGTAGGAGGCGCACTTCAGCGCCATGTGGCGAATGTCGACTCCGTGGTAGGCCAGAAACTCATGCACGGCGACACCCACGGGGGTGCCGCCACGCCAGAGCGCGACCAGCGCGTCGGGTGTCCAGCCGGAATCGAGGATCAGCCGCGCCAGCCGGAAGCTGTCCAGAAGGAGGTCATTGGCGGTAATGTAGATTTTGGTTGTCATAATGCATGGGCATGCAAGGCGCTTTTCAGAACCCAGTGACGCAGCTATTTATGAACACTCAGCATAATCACGATCTCCATCTTACGCCCGCCAGAATAAGGCACGGTCTGCGCTTGGCTCGGTTCACGACGAACCCATCTGCTCCGTCGCGCCGTGGAAGCGCGGCGACCGGGAGCGTCTCGTGTTCCGTTCGACGCTGGTTGGCGCGGAGCGGCACCGCCTTCAGGATGGCTGTGCCGTGAGAATGGTCTTCGGCCCGTATCGGAAGGAGTTGAAGCGGTATCTCGTCAAAAAACTGGACGTGCGCCCAAACGAGTTGGCCCCGGATAAGTTCTCTTGAATCGTCTGATTCCCACCAGGGGCCCGACGCGGCAATGCTCTGGACACTGTCGTCCGGGTAGTCAACCGCAGACATGACCGCTCCTCGTCTCGGACCGCCAAACCGAGTCGTCGAACTCCACTTTCACCTCATCGGATGGAAACGTCGGACCTGCCAAGGAGTTGACCCACGCCGCCGTTTCCGTGAAATCGGAGTCCGCTCGTTCGCAAACAACCAGACGGCGCGGGTTGTCTCTTGCGATCCGGCTGTCGAAGGCAGCCCTAAGCTCCGCCATACGTGCGGCAAAGTCTTTCTTTTGCTTTCGCGACAACCGGTCCATCAGCGGCACGAAGGTTTCGGCTGTTTCGGATTGCCTTACCTGGGCAGACGAGAAGTCGATGGGTTCCTCTGGCGCGGTGCGCAGCATGGGGGGCGTTGTATAGACGCAGTGGAGAAGCGAGGGCGTGTCCGAACCGAACTTGTGAACGAAACGCTCAAGTGTGCCACGAACCTCCAGAGGCAACTCAGCCCCCGTGTTTCGATCCATCGCAGTCTGCCGATCCATGCTCCATCTCTGGAAATCGCCATCCGCATAGCCTCTGGGAATCCGGCGCTCCTGGATATTGGCCACTGACATGGCTGCGGTGAGCAATGCGTGAGCAGCAACGGACCACGGCCCGAAATCGTGAAACGTCCAGTCAATTCCCGTGAACGTCCTGCCTTCGTTGTGCTTCGCATACTCCAGATCGACGAGATAGGCGTACTTGAGGAGATGAATCGGGCCCAATTGCCGCCCAAGCGGATCATCCTCGCGCGCCGCGACAGCCAAAGCATAGCGATAGACCGCAGTTGTCCGTTCTCTGTTCATCGTCTGACATGTAAGGGCAGCAAATTGCCTGTCACGAGAAAATGCCATCAAAGTTTTTATGGAAACGCAATACTGAAAACGAAGCGCACTCTTTCGAACGCGAACTAAAAACCCGTTCAACCCATGGTGGCTGTGTCTGGGAGTATGAAACACGATCCGGGGGGAGATGTCAACCCTGCATTTCCCGCCATCTGACGCACCTTAAACGGTAGAAATGGCAGAGTGCCACGAAAGCTGAACGTTGAAAGCGGAAAACATAATCGCGCTTACGGGCCGGGGCGCAGCAGGCCAAATCCGATCACGCAGGGTCAAGCCGTCCGGTCGCGGCGCCATCCTGAAGCCGGCCTGCCATCAGGACGGAAGGGGCAAGGAGTTGTGTCCGCAGATTTCCACAGATTATGAAACGGGGTTGTCCGGTTGGCTTCACACACCAGGCACACGCACTCAATCTGCGTTAATTTGCGGAATCTGCGGACAAACAAATCAACGGTTTTCCGTGCTCAGAACATCGAACGACCAACAGCGATACGAAAACATCTGCAGAAGGGATACAGGGGCCAGCACGTGTGGGCTTTTCTTCCTGATTTCCGAATAAACATAAAAACGCGATTCCAAGATGTGTGCCAATACGTGCCTCTTCTTGGCTATTTTCTGACACCCCCTTACCGGGCGCATCTGCGATTCGTTGCATCCACATGGGAGCGCGGGCGTCCCGCCCGCTTCTCTGGCGATCTCGCGTGCTTCCAAGTGCGGGCGAGACGCCCAATGCCACTAACTTTTTGACCGGCCAACTTCGGCGTTTTTCTGTCTATCTCGTTGGCAGCGATAGGCTTGCACAATAGCAGGGCCCATGTCGCAAAGCAATGCCTCCAGCTTTCGTCCATTTTGAATAGCCTGCTGAAGCGTTGGCACCAGTTCTTCCGGAACATACAGGCAACGACGACGTCCTTTTTGAGACGTCGTCAATATCCAGGCCGGATGCTTTTCTCCGCGCGCACACACCGCGCACTTCTTGCGAATGCACGGTTTGTAGATCTTCGCTATATGACCGCGCATAAATAAAACTACATTAGATGCATTGTAAGCAATAAATAC
>CAZOJL010000055.1:0-19626 GCA_964580075.1 uncultured Akkermansia sp.
CCGAGTCGGATCGGCGAGGGGTGGGGGATTAAGATTAAGATTACGATTAAGATTACGATTAAGATTAAGGAGTAACCCTCATCAGAACTGCCATGCGCCCTTTCCGCCGCATTCGGTTCGCACTTCCAACCCCTGCGCGGTTATGATATAAGGTTAACCGTCATGCAGGTAATCGACCCAGCGCCCCCAGCGAAGAACCCCGCGCCACCCCACCGGATGCAGGGGGCGGGATTCCGCGCGTTATTGAGCCATGACGTCCACCCCGTGGTGCAATTCATCAAATACGGCCTCGTCGGCGGTCTCGCGACCGGCATCCATGTCGCCGCGTTTTTTGTCTGCGGCTTGTTTCTGTTTCCCTGCCTGACGCAAGACGACATCATCATACGCCTGTTCGGGCTGACGGCCCCGGCGATTTCAGAATCGGCCCGCGCGTGGAACGCCGGTTTTTGCAATGCCATCGCCTTCGTGATCGCCAACACCGTCTGCTACTTTCTGAACCGGTTGTTCGTGTTCAAACCCGGGCGCCACCACTGGGCGTTGGAATTTCTGTTCTTCTTCGGCGTGTCCGGCATCAGCCTGGCCATCGGCACCGCCTGCCAGACCTTCCTGATCACCCATCAGGGGCTGCAAACCACCTACGCATTCGGCGCCAATCTGGTCAGTTCCCTGCTGATCAACTACGTCATGCGCAAATTCGTGATCTTTAAAGGCTGAAAAGGATGTGACCATGTTTCCTCTCAAACTCGACCGCCCCCTTTGCTTCCTGGATGTGGAAGCCACCGGCTTAACGCCGCGCGCCGACCGCATCATTGAACTCGCGATCATCAAAATCAGCCCCGACTCTACCGAGACGGCCCACACCTGGCTGCTGAATCCGGGCGTGCCGATCCCGGTCGAAACCGTCGCCATCCACGGAATCACGGACGAGGGTGTCAAAAGCTGCCCCTCCTTCGCCGCTGTTGCCCACGACATCCGGGCGTTCATCGGCGATGCCGATCTCGGCGGATTCAACATCACCCGCTTCGACATCCCCATCCTGTGCGAGGAGTTCAGCCGCGCGGGGATCGCCTTCGAGACCGATTCCCGCCGTATTCTTGACGCCCAGCGGATCTTCCACACGCGCGAACCGCGCAACCTCGCAGCGGCGCTGGTCTTCTATTGCGGCAGGGAGCACACCGATGCCCACGGCGCGGACGCCGACACCCGTGCCACGATCGATGTGGTCGTCGGTCAATTCAAACGCTACCCCGACCTGCCGACCAACCTGGAAGCGCTCGACCAGATGTTGAACCCGCGCGACCCCTTCAATGCCGATCGCGCCGGACGTTTCCGCTGGATCGACGGCCAACTCGCCGTCAACTTCGGCAAAAAGAAGGGAGCGCGCGTCTTGGACCTGATCCGTGACGACCCCGGCTTCCTCAAGTGGATCATTCGCAGCGACTTCCCCATGGATACACGTGCCATAGCCGAAAACGCCCTCAACGGCTCCCTTCCCGAACCGCCGCGCCTCAAAAAACAGCCGGCCCAGCCTCCGTCCGAGGAATAATCTCATGTTGGCAATGACATCACCCCTCAGAAAGACGCCGATCATCCGCGCGATGGAAGCCCTTTCCGGCGCGGAGTCGTTGCTGATCTCCGGACACGTCCGCCCCGACGGTGACGCCTTGGGCAGCACGTTGGCCCTGGGCCGTCTGCTGACCCGCCACGGCAACCGCATCACGGTCTGCGCCGATCCGACCCTTCTCGGCAGTCCCGGTTTTCTCAGCAGCTGTGGCCCGCTCGTCTCGCCCGCGAAGGTGGCCGGCAACACGTATGACCTGATGGTCGTCCTTGATTGCGGAGCCTTCGACCGAATCCCCGAGCCCCTGCAGCCCCTCGCCCGCAACGTGCCGCTGCTGAATATCGATCACCACCGCACGAACTCCCGGTTCGGCGCGATCAATTGGATCGACGCGGCCGCCAGCTCGACCAGCGAGATGATTTGGAAATTGGCCAAACGCGCCGGCTGGCACCTCGACCGCGCCGTCGCCGAGGCGCTTTGGGTCGGTCTCATCACCGACACCGGCCGTTTCGCCCACGATCAGACCCGCCCCTCGACCCTCCGCTGTGGAGCCGATCTCCTGAAACACGGCGTCCGCACCGCCTGGATCAATGACCGTCTCTACGGCTTCTTCTCACGCGAGGTGCTCGAGCTCAAACGCCGCGCCTTCAACACCCTCGACGCCTGGCGCGGCGGCGACGTTGCCGTGATCTCGCTGACCGACCGCGACTTCTCCGAAACCGGCTGTATCAAAGCGGACGCCGAAGACGTGATTGAAATCCCCCGGTCTCTCGCCGGCAGCCGAATCGCGCTCTTCTTTTACGAGGGAAAACCATCGGAGAAGGTCACACGCCTGAGCATTCGCACCCGCGCGCCGATCGACGCGACGACGCTCGCGCAGCGTTTCGGCGGCGGCGGCCACGCGCGTGCCGCAGGCTGCACCCTCAACGCACCGCTCGCACAAGCCATCACCTGCGTCAAAGCCGCCGTTGACGAGTGGCTCGACGCCAGCCCGCCGGAGCCCGCATGACCGACGCCAATCCGCTTCTCTCCCCGGCGTTCTTTCCCGCTTTTGACCGCATCGCGCCCGAACACGCCGTTCCGGCCGTGCGCGCCCTCCTCGCCGACGCCGCTACGGCCGCAGACGCCTTGGAGGCGTCGTTCACGCCCACCTGGGACGGATTGATGGCGCCCCTCCACCGCCTCTGCGAACCGCTTTATGACGCCTGGGGGCTGGTCAACCACCTCCTCAGCGTGATGAACAGCGACGCCTGGCGTGAAGCTCAACAGACCCTGCAGCCCGACGTCGTCGCGTTCTCCCTCCGCATCGCCCAAAGCAGGCGTTTCTACGACGGCTTTCGCGTCATCCGCGCCGACGGCGCCCCAGGCCCCACCCAGCGCCGCGTCCTCGACGCCGCCATCCGCGGCGCGGAACAGGCTGGCGTCGGTCTCGACGGCGAAGTCCGCGACCGTTTCAACGCCATCCAGCGTGAACTGGCGCAAGCCGGCACGGCCTTCGGTAACGCCGTCCTCGACGCCATCAAGACCTACAGCCTCTGGATTCGCGAGCCAGACGGGATTGACGGCCTCCCGCAGGCTGTCCGGGCGTTGGCCGCCCAGGCGGCGCGCGAGGCTGGTGAGCCTTCGGCCACCCCCGAATCCGGACCGTGGCGCATCACCCTTGACGCCGCCGTTTCCGCCCCTTTTCTCATGCACGTCCGTAACCGCGAAACCCGCGAAACCCTCTTTCGCGCCGGGGCGGCCAAGGCCTCCGCAACCCCCTGCGACAATACCGCTCGCGTCGAACAAATCCTCGCCCTCCGCCGCGAAAAAGCGGGTCTGCTCGGCTATCCCCACTTCGCCGCCATCAGCCTCGCCAACAAGATGGCCGGCACCGTCGAGGCGGTGGACGCCCTGACCGGCCAACTGGCCGCCGCCGCCCGTTCCACCGCCGTACGCGAAAACGCAGACCTGCTCGCCTTCGCCCGGGAGCACGGCTTCACCGGCGCCGAACTCAGCCCCTGGGACCGGTCCTTCTGGGTCGAACGCCTCATGGAAGCGCGTTACCGCTACAGCGACGAGGAATTGCGCGCCTATTTTCAATTTCCGCTCGTGCTCGACGGCCTTTTCGCCCTTGCACAACGCCTCTTTGACGTTCGGATCGTCCCCGACGACGGCGTCGCTCCGGTCTGGCATCCCGATGTCCGTGTGTTCCGTGTCGATGCCACCGACGGCTCCCCGCGCGCCTGGTTCTACGTCGACCCCTACTCGCGCCCCGCGACCAAGCGCTCAGGCGCCTGGATGAACGACTTCCGCACACGCGCCCGTCTCCCGGACGGTTCGCTGCGCCGCCCGCTCGCGCTCATCGTCTGCAACCAGACGCCGCCCGCCGAAGGACGTCCCTCGCTCATGCGCCTGAGCGATGTGCAGACCCTGTTCCACGAATTCGGCCACACCCTCCAGCACATGCTCACCACCGTGGACGAGCCCGACGCCTCGGGGATCAACGCCGTCGAATGGGACGCCGTGGAGATTGCCAGCCAGTTCATGGAGAACTGGTGCTATGATCGCGCCACCCTCCGGGCCATCTCGCGACATATCGAGACCGGCGCCCCGATCCCAGACACCCTTTTCGACCGCATCGTGGCGGCCAAAAACGTCATGGCCGCCTCGGCGATGCTCCGCCAGCTTTACCTCGGCGCCACCGACATGGATCTGCATGCCCGATACCCGCGTCCTGGGGCAGCCGACGCTGAGGCCGTCAAGCGCAACACCGCCGACCGCATCCTCCCCACACCACTCCTCCCCGAAGACCGACTGCTCTGCTCCTTCTCGCATATCTTCGCGGGCGGCTACGCGGCCGGCTATTACAGCTACAAATGGGCCGAGGTGCTCGCCGCCGACGCCTTCGCCGCGTTTGAAGAGGCCGGTCTCGAAAACGACGACGCCATCCGCGACACCGGTCGGCGCTTCCGCGACACCTTCCTCGCCCTTGGCGGCAGCATTCACCCAATGGACGTATTCCAGACCTTCCGCGGCCGTCCCCCCGCAATCGAGCCGCTGCTGCGCCACACCGGCCTCGCCTGATCGATGTATCCTAAATGCTGCACCCACCTGAGTTTCTCGTTGACATATTCATACCGTTTGGCCATCATACGACCATCGAAACAGGAAAGCGAAAGCATGACACTTGAACAAGATCCAACCGTGGCTCCGGCCGGCTCGATAGAAGCCGTCTGCGCGGTGTTGCATTCACTCGGCTATGTGATCGCCAACACGAACCTGTACGGCATCCAGCATAAAGTCACGCAGAGCAAGAAGATGGACTCGCTGACCCTCCTGCGAAACTATTTCAAGGAATTCGGCGCGATTGACATCGCCATGCACCCGGATGGATTTCTCGTCCACAACACCCCCATCGGCGGGCAATCCTCCCCCACACAATTACTGCGGGGGCGCCTGTCGGGGCTGGGTATCGACAACCTGACGCTGCTCCCCGAACTGCAGGACGTCGAATTTGACAACCTGATCAATCTGCTGGCCAAGCCGTCGCCCAAGGTCGGTGACACCGAGGCTTGCCTTACACTCATCGAAGCGGCCCGTTTTACCAACATCAAGACCGCAAAATATACCTACCAGCGGCTGGCCGAAGACGAAACCGTGACGACCCTCAGCGACGAGACGCCTGACGCCGAGGCCGAGGCCGCCGCCCGTGAGGCGATTGTCAAACAGATCTTCTCGTATCTCACAGGAGACGCGCCGACCGACGCTGACCTGTCCAGTCTGTGTAACCGCAGCGACACGGCCGACTTGCTGGCCCAAGGCATCCTGGACGCCGTCGGCCGATCCGACCCCAATGGCCAGGCAACCGCTGCCTCGCTCACGGAGGCGCTGCAACGGGCCTGCGCCGGCATGATGTTGAATCCGTCCAGTCGAACACAAAAAGGGCGCCAGAACGTCAAGCGCATCCTCCAGCAGGTGGAAACGAAACTCAAGGACCAGATCACCGGAAACGCGCATGCCGAGGAGGCCAGTGAAGCCATCTCCACGACCGTCGAAGACCTGACGGAGAGCCTTGAGATCGAGGGGGTGGTGACCCGATTCATAAAGCAGAAGGCCTTGGCCCAGGCCTCCGAGGAACGCCTCCGGCGTCAGGTCAGACGCGCATCAAAAGATGAAACGGATCTGGAAGTGCTGCGCGAGAAACTCTTTGCGGCGGGGCTGACGGAAGATGACTGGGAAACCCTGGTGATCGGGGGAGATGATGCGCCGGTTGACGATGCGACCGCCCGCGAAGCGGCGGCGGCCCGCGCCGCACGCCTGCTCTCACTGGTGGAAAATCTCAAGCAGGCGTCCACCGCCAACGCCGATGGATCCAGGGCCACGGACACAGCAAGCTCGCAGGCTCTCATCCTGGCAAACCAGCAAGTTAATGAGTCCATCGGCGACGCGCACGCCAAGATTCAAACCTTGAAGACGTTGCTCGCGCATCCGCCCCATCCCGAACATGAAAAATCGAGCAATCGCATCACCAAGCGCAAGCTCCGCAACGTGCTGGCCGAACTGGGACAGGAACTCCGACAGCCGCTCACGGTCATCAACGCCACCATTAGCATGACGCTTAAAAAACATCAGGCCGAAGCCCCCGACGACCCCGTGACCAGTCTCCTGGAGCTGGCGGCGTCGAGCGGCGACCAAATGGACATCCTGATCGAACGAATGGTCGAAATCGCCGGTTTTCCGAAAGAATTGACCCCGGATTCGGCTATCCTTGACTCCTTGTACCACCGGGGTCCGAAAAGCCCCTGAACCCCGGCGTCCTTCAGCCGTTGCGTGCTGATGGCCGTGTTCGTCTCGGATGGCGGACGCCTGTTGCGTGACGATGGGGCACCCGATCACACCCTAAAAAAGGAACCCATTCTTCCGTCCCTCGTAATCCTCTTCGTAATCGTCCGTCCCACCCCCATCATTCCACCCGCCGACATTCAAACCCACGTCCGCCGCAGGAATCGGGGGGGGAAGCATCGCGCTGGGGGGGACCATTGAGAAATCATCCGTCTTGCCACCTGCGGGTGTTCCTCCCACAGGTATGGTTTTGACAGGGGAAGTCACCTCCGCCACAACCGGCTCTTCCCCGGATACGGACGATCCGGCGTCGTAGAGTTGGCTCTGGCGCTGGTACATGGGAAGGTACTGTTTATCGAGTGAGAGCATGAGCACCGCCATGGCCACCGGATAGGCCGGGCCGGTTCCCCTCAGTTGCGCGGGCGGATTATTGTCGGGCGGATAGGGCCAACTGCCGTCGCCTGCCTGATGATCGAGCAACACCTTGGCCATGCTGGAGCCGAACGTCTCCCATTCGACTCCGCCGATCTGGAACATTCCCTGAACCATGTAGAACGCGGAGAAATAAAAGAACCCGCCATACTGGGCCCCGCCCCATGACGGCGGATAACGGCGCAGATACACCAGGGATTCTCGAGTACGCTTTTCAGGCATTGCGTTAAAAAGAGACTGAATGAAGACCACCAACGCCGTTGAGGACGGTTTGGGCTCGCGGCTTACACCGGGCAGGTACATGTAGCCGCCCGCCGGTTCGCCCTGTTTTTCCCCGGACTTGGCTTTGGCGGGCAGGAAGGAGCGGTTGAGGTACGCGAGTGCCGAATTGAAGACCGGCGGATCCACGTTGAATCCGGCCTGACGCGCCGAGTGGAGCACCAGCAGTTGCCAGCAGGACACCGAGACGTCGCTATCGGACGTGTAGGGATCATACCGCCAGCCGCCTTGTGCTACCGCCTCCTTCTTCACCTGCTGCGCGCGGATGATCGACTCCAGACTCCGGCGGCACCAGTCCGCCAACTCGGGCTCGACCGTCTCATCCTGCTGCATGCCCAGGCAGGAGAGACCGAAAAGCGTGCTAATCGCGTGAATATACATCCCCGAGCGGTCACCTTGTCCCAGATACCCGTCGTTCGCCATGGTACCCATGACATACTTCAACGTCTTCGCCAGCAACTCGCCGTAGGGTCCGCTATCGCCCGGAAGGTGGCCATTGGCGAGAAAGGCCAGTCCGGCCAGCGACGCGATGGCCGGCCTGTAATTGGCGATTGCAACGGGCCACGATCCCGCATCCGACCCCTCCTGGATCTGGCGTTCGGCCAGCCACCGCAACCCACCGATGATGGCCCCTTCTGTACGCGCGGGATCGACACGGGCAACGGACGCGTCGGGACGCTGCGCGTAAACCCTCAGCCCGGACACCCCCACCAGCAGAACCGACAGGACAATCATTTTCATAATCCGCGCCTCATCAAGTATCCGGAAAGCGAGTCCGGCAAACGCGACGTGGGTTCCTTGTAACGTCGCACCCCGCCGCCGTTCTGGGTCCGTACGGATTTTCGCATTTTCTCCAATTCGCCCAACAGATAGACCATCCAGGGATCATTCGCCAGGTCGGTCCGCTTTTTCGGGATCCGCATGACCGTGTCTCCCCCCAGGGAGGAGTGGAGCGTGCGCCACGCGAAGAGCGCGCTGGCCAACGGCGCATCGGGCAACGCCGCGGCGGATTCGCTGCGTTGGCTGATCACGGCATTAAACCCCAGGACGGCTTCGCGACGCGCGCGGTCATACTGTGCCATCATGCGGCTACGGGCATGTTCGGCATCCCGACGCGAGACACCATCCCAGATGCCGACGGGGCCGCCCCACCAGCCCGACGACGTCGGCGGCGAATACTTCGTGATCAACTCGCGCACGCGGTACTCATACACTTCCATTTGGCGCTGCAACTCATCCAGAGCCAGTCTGTCGCGTGCCAGCGTCGCGGCGCCGGCCCCGCGATCGGGTCGGATCAATGCCTTCACACGCGCGCGGGTGTCGGCGGCAATTTCACGTACGGTTCCCTCCCCGTCAAGCGCACCAAAGCGCTCGATCAGGAGCCCCATCTCATCAACAAGCCGCTCGGTCTGCCGCATCGCATCGAGGAATGCCGCGCCCACGGCGGTTTCTTCCGGCAGCACGATGACGGCCTGATTAATGTGCTGTTTAAGCTTCTGAAACAGCGGCATGCGCTGTTCGATCACGAGCGCCGCAGCCGCCGGATGCTGGGCGAAGAATGCCTCGGCGACGGCCACCGGATTTTTCGCTTCCGCAAGCATGCGGGCGGCCGTGCAGGTGCTGCGGACATCGCGCACGGCATAGTTCTCCACCCCGGCGAGCGGGTCGCCCGGAACGAGCTCGGCCGCACGCTTCAACCCGCTCCCCAGGGATGCCACACGCCGGTCAAGATCTTCCAGATCCAGCGTGACCGCCGCAGGACCGTCGGCTCCAGAAGTCTTCCGCGCGCGGTTTCTCAAGCGACTGATCAGAGGGGGCACAACGACTTCGTAACGGTCGATCACCGCGCGGAGCGCGGGAAGCATGAGGGAGAGTCGCGCGGTCTGCTCGCGGCGGGGATCGCCGTAGGACAGATCGATGTGAATCTGGTAGGTCAGCCGCAGAACATCCGCTTCCCACGTGGTCAATCCCGACTCCAGCGCGACGAGGCCCGGTGAATAGTCGGGAACGGAAGCCGGATCGGCGGACGCGGTCATGCCCTTCAATCCACCGAGCAACGCGTCCGCGTCCGCAGCCAGTCTTGCAATGGCTTCATCATACGATTCCACGGCACCGGCGGGGGCTTCCGTCAGCGCGGGAAGGTGCGCGTATAACCCGCAGGATACCGGCGGTGATTCCACGGCGCTATCCGTGGCATCCGTGTTACTGTCGAACATCCGGAGTCTGTCCAAGGCGGCTGCGCGCGCGACGTCCGTGGTGGCGGAATCAACGGCTTTGAGCACCGCGGCCAGCCGCCGCACCACCGGCGTAACGCGGGCGCCCTCGCTCCACGCGGCGTACGTGCTCGCGATGGCGCTCTGTGACAGCCAGGCGGATTCACAATCGGCAGCCGCCTGCGTGGCCGGATCCGCAAGCCGCTTCGGTCCGTTTGGAGTCGTGTCGAGCCGTTCGGTCAGACCCAGAAAGGGACTGCGCTCGATCATCCGGGCGTCGGTAGCCAGCCACCGAGTTTCCTCGGCAGACATCGTCTGCGGGACGGTTCGCCACGCCTTGAGCATCACCTCGTGAATCGCGTCGTATTGCCCCTGCAACGTCGTGCGTGCCGCACGTCTTTGGGCATTCCATTCCGGCAGTGCCGGCAGCAGCAATCCGATCCACCCGTCAATCTGATCGCATATGGTCTTATTGGCAACCTGCTGGCGGGAGGGATCCGACACTTTGAGATCACGGACAGCGCGGCTAATCTGCCGGGTAAAGCCCAGCACGGTGTCACTGTTGACCAGCGGGGATATTCGGGTCAACGCAACCATGTCGGCGCTCGTACTGTCGAGCGCTTCCATCAGCAGGTCGACGCGTCGCTCAAAGGTGGCGCGATTCCTGGGCCGCTGGGTGTCGCCAGAGGATGCGCTCACCGTCGCCCTCGTTTCATTTCGCAAGCTGATCGCGCGGCGGATAAGATCGCGCCCCATCCGTTCGCACATCAAGGGAGAGAGGAGTTCATCGGCCATCTGGTGCAGGGCCGCCGTGCGTGATTCGGCGCGGTCATCCGCGCCCGCCTGGTATTTCAGTGGCAGCTCGAGCCGTGCGGCAATCACACCGCGGAGCAAGCGCACGTCCAGGGCGGCGTCCGGACTATCCGTGAAGTGGTGCTCGCGTTCCAGAAAATCCAGAAGGCTCTGGAGTGCGGCTTCACTGTTCAGCAGGAGATTCTGGGCTTTGGCGGCGGCCGTGACCGCCTCGTAGGAGGTCGCGTTCAGCACCAGCACGCCGGGAGCATCGGCGGCGGGTTCAATCGTCTTCAACATCTGTCCGACCAGGCGCAGTGCCACAAGACGCCGCCGCTCATTCTCGTTACCGGCAAGGGCGGTCACACGGATACGGACGGATTGCGAGCGCTCGTCGATACGCCCCGTATCACGGATACGCACCCACAGCAACACTTCGTCGCCCGGAACGGCCCCAGACGCCTCCAGATCAAACATCGCGGAAAGGGTCTGCTGCAGCGAGCCCTCCTCTACCAGCAACGCGATTTCGCGCCCCCCTGCGTGGCCAGTCTGATCGGGATTGATCTGATAGCGGATGGAGCCCTCCAGCAACCCCAGATCATCCGTCAGTTCCATATGCATCGGCACCAAATCTCCCTGAACGGCCGTTATATCGCCTGCCGGATATTCCAGGCGGATTCCGGGCGGCTGGTCTTCGCGCAACTGCAGCATGATCCGGACGCGATCATTGTTTTCAAACTCAAACGCGTTGACAAGCACGATCTCAAAGTCGATCGGAGAGGTCATCTCGAATTCGTACACATAGTCGTGGGTGACCGGGTCGGGATTCAGCTCTTTGATGAGACTGCCATCGTGCAACGCCATCAGCCGCGCGGCCTTCAGAGGAAACTGATCAGACCCGAAGCGCACTTTCAGATGACTGTTGCCGAAGACGGGAATCGGATCACGGAAGTCGTCAAAGACCGTGGTTTGCAAGCGGGTATACGGGGGCGGTTCCACCTCCACAGACACCCCTGTGGCGCGCGGCTGCGCCACGACATGGACAAACCGGATGTCGGTCTGCGCGTCGCCGCAACGCACCAGATAACTGAAACTCTCCTGCAAGTCGGTCAGCGACGAAACAAACAACCGGCTCTGCACGCGACTCATCGGCCGGGCGTCGGACGTCACGGCGAGTGCTGCGACGTCACCGGTCGCGGACGCCAGCAGACTGCGGCTGGCATCCGCCCCCAGCCACCGCAGCGGATGCCGCAGCAACCGCGGGATTTCGCCTTCCACCTGCACCTGCAGGACGACTTCCCCGCCCCGGCCGATCACGGCGCTTTCCGGCGTCACCGTCAGCCGCATGAAACTCGGCTTGGGCAGGTTCATCCGGGGATAGGTCAACCGCTGCAGCATCAACGGAAACTGGTAGGTGGGCAAAGCGAACAAGCCTGTATAAACCAGCGCCAGCAGGGCCAGCCCCCGGATCTGACGCTTCAGATGGCGATCACGGGCCAGCCGTGCGGCATGCGGCAGGCGTTCACACAGCGTCACTGTTTCAGCGGTGAGCTGCGCCAGCAGCATCGCATGGACACCGCCATTCTCCTGGTGGCTGTCGGTCTGCCGGCCCATCACGTCGTTCAGCGTGACCACACGTTCAGCCGTCGCTTTCGGCAGCATGCGTTCCAGCTCGTAGGCCAGCGTGCTGACCGGCACGCGCCGCCGGACAAAAGCCCATACCGAAACGACGACCGCCAGCAGGCTGAAGCCATGCGTGATCCCGCTGAGCCACAGACGCGCGGGCCCATCGAGGAACAGAAAACGATCCACATGCGTCGCGATCAACGCCAGCAGCGCATAGCACAACAGCGGCGCGACCAGCGACCGCATCAATCCATAAAAACGGACGCGGCGGTAAAAGCTGATAAGCGTCCGCGCCACGGGTTTCGGCAGATGTTGGAGTTGTTTTCGCATCAGGCAAGTCCCGCCAGTTTCCGCCAGATCCACTCAATCGTCAGCGCCGCAATCAGGCCGCCGAGCACCCAGGACGAGTCCCAGAGCCGCCAGATGCGCTCGCGACGCTCGATGCGGCTGGTCGGCTGGATGTGATTCAAAAGCCTGCCCGCGTCGGTAAACGCGGTGTATTGCCCGCCGGCATTGGCAGCCAGCGCGCGCAACCACGTCTCGTCGCGCGAAAGATCGTGCAGTTCGCGGCTCCGATCGACCACGCGAATCGGTTCGGACGCAGCACCGCCGCCGCGCACCGTCGCGATCCAGTCGCCCGGAGGCAACGACTCGAACACCGCAGCCGCCCAGGTTGCGCCGGGGTGCGCCCGGTACGCCGGCGCCTCCAGCATGCGATCACCGTCGCGCACTTCGACCACGGGGTTCGTGGCGCTGTCTGCCGCCGTCCAGATTTGCACCGATTCGTGGCTGGCATAGCGGAACAGGTCGGGTTGCGGCTGCTGATCAGCCGGTTTGCGGGCCTCGATCGCCCAGTCCGCAATGCCCGCGACCAGCGCGGCGTGCGCATCGAGCGCGCTGGGGTTCAACCGCCGCCACAGGCGATCGGTATCCAGGAACAGTGTCTTGCCGGCGCCGACAAACCGGGTGCTGACGAGCAGGCGCCCATCGCCTGTCTGCAACAGTCCCAGCGTATCCTCGCGCCACCCCTCCGCCGCCACGAAACCGGTGCTCTGGAGGATGTCCTTCAACGCGCGTGTGACGGGATGGTGGCATCCGGCAGCGGTCAGATGCAGCGTTTCCGCATCGGCCGGCGGGAGTGTCTTCGCCGCACGGGGCAGGGCCGGCAACAGGTTCTGCACGACGGTGCCGGGCAGGGGGTCGAGCCGTCCCGAGCCCAACAGGGCCAGACTCCCGCCCGCTTCAACATAGTCGTTCAGCGCCTGCCATTCGGCCTTCGTGAGCAAATCAGACGGCAGTTCGCCCAGGATCACCAGGTCATACAAGGCCAGCAGTTCCGGATTCTCGGGCCAAAACCCCTTGCCGACGCCTCGCTTGAGCACACCGTCCGGCTGTACCAGGCCAATGAGGGCATTGACATCCAGGTAATCGAGGCGGCTCAGGATATTGAGCACAAACCGGCTCTCCCATCGGGGTTTCCAGTCGAGAAACAAGACACGCACGCGCTCTTTCCGTACGCGCACCGTGAAATCCAGATGGTTGTTTTTCAGGGGAACAACCTCCTCCTCAACACTGTCGACACGCAGCGACAGCCGTTGCAAACCTTCCGCTTCGGGCTTAAAGACCAGCCGACGCCGCATTTCCTGAGTCCCGGCAATCTCGATTTTCTCGGTTACGATCGGCTCTTGGTCCGCCATGGACAACGCGATGTCAACGGATTGCGTTTCAGACAACACGGTTTTGAGTTGCGTCCGTATGCCCAGCGGTTTGCCCACGACCGCCACGGGCGGATAGTAGACCCCGCGCAGCGCGATATCGAACGGCTCCTCCGGGCTACCGACGCCTGCGGTGTAGATCGGAATCGCACGCCGGATGGCGGCCTGGGTGACGCTTTCAAGGGGAACGCGTCCCAGATTGCGCCCGTCGCTGAACAGGACGATGCCCACCAGCGGAAACGGATTCTCTTCTTCGATGTGCCGCAACAGAACACCGGTAATGTCGGTTTCGACGGTGGAAAGTGCCGGAACGCCCGGTTCGATCTTGGACAGGCGGATCGCCCCCTGTTGCGCCAACGGCAGCACCCACAGGCTCACCCCCTCAAGCGAGGCGATCAGCGCGTCGCGATGGCGCTTGATCCAGGCATATGCCAGATCCAGACGCGGCGCGTTCCGCACGGTCTCGATGGCGGCCGTCGGCACCGGGTCGCCGGCGTCGATGCGCGCCCGGTCCGCCTCCACTTGCGCCACGCTCAACACATCCGTCAGCTCATTCAGCGCGGACCGCATTTTGAGCACGAACTCGCCGGACTGGGGTTCGTCGCCGACAAACAGCGGTTCGAGCAAGGTCTGGAGATCCCGGAAGCGAGTCGCCGCGTCGTGGAGGGTCGCGGGGTCACCCGCACTGTTCGCCAGATCACTCGCCCGCTCCGCCATGGATTCGAGCTGCTCATAAACCTGGTCCTTGACGCGGTTTGCCTCCTGCCAAAACACATCACGCTGGCGATCCGCGCGGCGACCGAACTGCTCAAAACGGATCAGCATCCGCTCCGTCGCGAGGAAATTGTCGCGCAGGCTGGCCGCCGGGGCTTCGCGGGCGGCAAAGCCGTCCTGCGTCTTATTCGCAATGATCAAAGCCTCGTCTTCGGTTAACGCGCGGTCGTGAATACCCATGCTCGCGGAATCGTCCAAGACCAACAGCATCCGACCCGGGAAGGTCGCAATGTCGCGACGAATGAGGCTGGGACGGAAGGCGAGCACAACCACGACCGTCAGGATGATGGCGCGCAGCAGCGTCAGGCCCCACGCATGCCCGGGCGTAATGGCCCGCGACTGGCGGCGATAGAGCATGACGGCCAGCAGCACCACGAGCGGCACAGCCAGCAGCAGCCACCAAGCCGACAAGGCGGCGGCAAAGCGCATGGCAAACTCAACGGTTCTTAATGGTTGTTCCATAAATCGCTTCGTGTCAGGCCGGCGGCCTGAGGTTTTCTAGACGAATCGTAAGCCCATCAGCATTTCACCCATTCCAAACAGCAATACGGCCATCAGCACCCACGCATACCGTTCCACCCCTTGTCCGCTGGACGCGAGTGCCTCACTCAATTCCTTGGCTGAGGCCACCTCGGTCAAGTGAAAGCGTTCGGTCAGACGCGTCCGATAATCTGCGGGGATCGACGTGAGATCCGAATCCGACCGCTCGCCTTGTACGCCGATCCAGACCCGCTCGCGGCTCGTCTCGCGCAGCACGAGCAGCGACGCCGGCCCGCTTCGGTCCGCGCCAGCCGTGTATTCCACATACGTTCCCTGAGCGTGCGGTGTGAGGGTGGCGAGAACAGGTTCCTGGCCTTCGAGACCGAACTGCACCGCGATGGGTGGCGGATCGCCCTTCACCAGGAGGCGCACCGGCTCGTGAAGCCCGACACGGCGGGTGTATTGCCCGGAGCTGGCTGCCTCGACAAACAGGTGAACCAGAAACGGATACACGGTTTCGCGGACGAGCAAATTGTTGTTGCGCGAGCTTAGCCCGGCGGCCAGCACCAACACGGACCCCCGATCAAACCGATACTGCATCGCATAGGGCGAGCCGTCTGAAAAGCGCGCCAGAACCCCGGTGCCCGGAATCGGTGACTCGAACTCGACCCAGGTGAAAAACTGCAACTGGGTGATGTCCCCGTCGGCATCCGTCTCCAGATCGCGCAGTCCGGGAAGATCAAATCCGGACCGGCTCAAGCGGCGGAAGGCATCGCCTGCAATCGGCTCGTTGTGCACACGCACCGGAAGAGCGGGCAGCAGTTGCGCCGGGCCAAGTTGTTGACACCAGACCGGCAGATCGACCGTATCATCCATGGCCAGAATAAGCCCGCCACCGTTCTCCACAACATATTGGCGTAGCGTCTCGGCCAGTGCAGGCGTCAACGTCCGGCCGCCATCAAGCACCACGGCGTCGTACGCCATCAGCAACGAGAGGTCGCACCCCGGTTCAGCGTGCTCCGTCACCCGCAGAGGGCCTTGCGCTTCTTTCCCCGCGCCACCGGCAAGCACGCGGGCAATCAGCCCCAGGAACCCGGCCGACGTCTCAAATTTGTCGGTGCGCTCCGCATCGCGCAACACCAGCAGCGAAACCGAATCAACCACTTCAACGCCGGCGGACATCGCATTATCGACTGTCAGCGCGTCGCGGCTGAGCCGTGCGGTGATGACCTGCGGGCCGAGCTCGTCGAGCCGCAGTTCCATCCGCACGCGCGCGTTTTGCCCCGGCGGCAGCGAAACACGCTCGCTTCCGATCATCGCACCGTTCGCCAAAAAGGTCAGATCCGCGTCACGCACCGATTCCACACTGAAATTCTGGACCTGCGCATACACGGAAAAAGGGTACCCGCGGAGCACACGCTCGTGGCCGAGCTGCAGGTCTGTGACCGCCAGGTTGCGATGATCTTCCAGCGTCGGGTTGATCCAGAACAAGCGGGTGTTGTCGTCGATCTCCGCGATCACGCTGTCAGCCCCCTTCCAATTCGTCGCCTGGTCGTCGGTAAAGATGTAAATCTCACGCGATTGCCCCGCTTCGTGCGCCAGCACGGCTTCGAGACCGGATGCGATTGAAACGGCGCACTCCTCATACTCGAGGGCGTTCAGGATGGCCAGGCTTTGGCTGGCGTTGACCACGCTGGCACGATCAACGATCCAGCGGGGATGGCTGTCCAGCATGTAGAGTGACCACTGCTCCCCGCGCCCCCAGCTCGAGACCAGTCCGCGCATCGCCTCGACAGCCGTGTCACGCCGGCTTTGCGAACCTTCGCCGGCCAGCATGCTGTAGGATCCGTCCACCAGGAGGATCCGCAACACCTCGCCGCCGGTCTCCGTCCCGTGCGCCGTGCGTGACTGCGGCCGGGCGAATGCGGTGACCAGCGCCATCACCACCAGAGCGCGCAGCGCCAACAGAATGATCTGGTCGAGATACAGTTTGCGCCGCCGGCGTGCCAGCGCGCGCTCGAGAATGTAGTCGGCACCCCACGGAACCCGCAGCGCTCGGAAGCGCATCAGGTAATAGACGATGATGGGGATGAGGCCCAACAGGAGCCCGTAGAGCAGGCCGGGATAGGCAAAATTCACGATCCGCCTCCCCGTCCGGCGCGCAGCATCAGGTATTCCGAAAGAGCGGTTTCAACCGATTCATCGCTGCGCAGGGTTATGAAATGCACATCGTGCTTCCGGGCCCAGGTCTTCCATCCGTCCATAAATTCCCGGTATTCTTCGAGATAGAAGCGTTTCAGCGGAACCGTGTCCACGCGGTAGCGCACACCCGCCCGCTCAAGCGATTCGAACCGCATCCAGCGATTGAAGGGGAACGTCTCCACAACCGGATCGCGCACCTGAATGAGGATCACTTCATGGCCGCGCGCTTGCAGTTTGCGCATGTCAAGCCGCACGGTATCGGGATCGAACATCAGGTCGGAGATGATTACGACCAAGCCGCGCCGCGACTCGCGCTCCAAAAGGGCGCGCAGCGACACCTGCAGCGCGTCGGCGTCACGCGGCGTCGCGTTCACCAGAGCCTGCAGAATACGAACCAACTGGGTCTGCGTCGAGGACGTCGGCAACCAGACGGTTTGTCCCGTGCTGGCCATGATCATGCCCACGGCATCCCGCTGCCGCAGCACCAGATACGCGAGACTGGCCGCGAGCCGAGCGGTTTGCAGCCAGGTGCTGACCCCGCCCGTGGTCTGTTTCTGGCTGGCGCTGCTGTCCACCACCAGGCGTACGCTCAACGAGGTGTCTTCGATGTAGCGCTTGATGAAATAATGTTCGTGCCGGGCCGAGACTTTCCAGTCCATGTGCTTGATGGGATCGCCCGGCATGTATTGCTTATGGTGATCAAATTCGGTGCTGACCCCTTTGCGGCGGCTTTTGTGCGCCCCGTGCAGCAGCCCCTCCGCCTTCTTCCGCGCGTAAAGGTCCAAATGCCGGAGCGCATCCCGCGTATCCGCAGGCAGGACGCTTTCAAGGGTCAGTTTGCACTCTTCCGGTTTAGCCATCTTTCAACTCGTATGCGTGACACTCACACTTGACACCCACTTGACGTCATCCTGCGTTTCACGCGATGACGCGCTGTCTCCTGCTTCGCGCGGCTGTGGCCGCCACCGTTACCGGGATCCCGGCGCCGGTATCTCCTTCAGCAGATGGGCGACCACGCTTTCGGATGTGATGCCTTCCGAGACGGCCGCGTAGTTCACGATCACCCGATGCCGCAAGACCGGCACGGCAACCGCGCGGATGTCGTCCACCGTGATATGCGCCCGCCCCTTGAAGAACGCCTGTGCCTTGGCACCCAGAATCAGATTCTGGCAGGCGCGCGGCCCCGCACCCCAGGCCACCCACTCCTTCGCGTAGGGCAGGGCATGCGGGGTTGAGACCCGCGTGGCCTGGACCAAGCTCACGACATAGTTGTACAGATCATCGCGTACGATCACATCACGCACCACCTTCTGATACTTCAATATCGTTTCGCCATCGAGCACCTGGGAGGGCTCGTCGCGGTAGTTAGTGGTCGTGCGCCGCAACACCTCGACTTCATCAAGGGTCTCGGGATAATCCACCACGATCATGTACATGAACCGGTCGAGCTGGGCCTCGGGCAGGTTGTAGGTGCCTTCCTGTTCGATCGGGTTCTGCGTGGCCAGCACAAAGAACGGAAGCGTTAGCGGGTAGCGCTTGTTGCCGACCGAGACCTGCTTCTCCTGCATCGCCTCCAGCAGCGCGGCCTGCGTCTTCGGCGGAGTCCGGTTGATTTCGTCGGCCAGCACCATGCTGGCAAAGATCGGGCCGGGAACAAATACAAATTGCTTGCGTCCGGTCTCGGGGTCTTCCTGGATAATCTCGGTTCCGGTGATGTCCGACGGCATCAGGTCCGGTGTGAACTGAATACGCTGCGAACTGACGCCGATCACTTTTGAGATCGTGGTCACCAGGAGCGTCTTAGCCAAACCGGGAACCCCCATCAGGAGCGCGTGGTTATGGCAGAATATGCATTGCAAGGTGAGATCCACGAGGCCATCCTGGCCCACAATGACCTTGTGGATCTCGCGTTTCACATTTGCGATTAACACACCGAATGCCTCGGCTACCTGGGGTTCGATCTTTGTGTTTTCCATCTCTGTTCACTCTCCCTTAATGCTGTAATCACCAAGAATATAGATACCGTCAAGCACGCCGCCCGCCATCAGCACGCCATTCGGCAGTTCCGTGAGACACCGCACCGGCATGCCACTCTCGAGCGACCAGACCCAAGCCTTCCCATCCCAGTAACGCAGCCCGCCGCCTTGCTGCGTACTCACCCAGACGCGTCCGTCGGACGTCGCCTTGAGCAGGTTGATCGCGCCTTCCTCCTGCAACTTGCCTTCCCAGGTGTTTCCGTCAAACACCCACACACCGTTGCCGCTGGTGGCGGCCCAGATCGTGCCTGTCTTGTCCTCGACGAGCGCAAGCACGGCTGAACGCTCATCGCCGAGATGCCGCGTCATACCGTCGTCCTTGAGCACCATCACACCCCCTCCCCACAGCCCACACCAAGTTTGGCCCTTCGAGTCGTTCAGGATGCCCGTCACGGTCAGCCGGGGCAGGTGATGGCGGAACGTGTCCATCCCCGTTTTGGGGTCGAATTCGATCACACCGTCCCCTTCGATAATCAGCCAAAAGGTCCCCTTCGCGCCACTCAACAGATCGTCCACCTTGCGATTTTCAAACAGGGCAACGGGGCTCCACGCATCGCCATCCGCCTGCATCAGGCTGTTGCGAGTGGAGGTGCCGTTCTTGACGATTGCCCAGATCTTGCCGCCGACATTCTGCAACGGGGCGACCGTGTTATTTCCGAGCGTTTTGACCACGCGATCCCCGTCCAGCAGCA
>CAZOJL010000056.1:0-19361 GCA_964580075.1 uncultured Akkermansia sp.
TCACGGTCCAGCATGACCTTCAGTCCGCGAATGAGATAAATGGCCCGCTCGATCCGTTCCACCGGCATGATTGTGCCGTTACGCATAGGTTCCCTCGTCCAATACTGAATCCTCCAACAAGGAGAATAGCGATGGATAAGATTACGGTAATCGGCATGGATTTGGGAGACAAAAATCTCAAAGCCGTGATGCTTGCGGCCGACGGTACGGAAATCCGACTGGGCGAAGTCAGCAACGCGCCTGCCCAGGTACATGTCGCTACTGTCGCCAAGGGACGGCTCTTTTGTAACGGCTAGGCTCGTGCAATCCGGCCGATTTGCAAGCACCTTCAGGTTCCTCTCCATCAACAGCGGCGCGGCGGAGACGCCGCCGCCCTGTTGCTTCGCGCCTTATCTGAATCCTCCGCGTGCTCCGCGTCTCCGCGAGCCATTACAACGACGTCGGACCTCCATCGAGTTTACGCACGTGGATGATGATGGCTCGCGAAGACGCGGAGCACGCGGAAAAGAGAAGACGTTGGCAACGTCGAAGCGGGTAGGGCAGCGGTGTCCCCGCCACGCCGAAAGATAAGGGCGGATGCCAAAAGGGTCACTCAACTTCGCCGACGTCCATCTCTGGAGCCTTCTGGCAGGTCTCAAAGACGACCCGGCCCACAGTTCGCCCGTCCATGTGGTGACGCTGGCCTCGCTGTGGGGCGTCTTCATCCGCTTCATCACTCCGATCGCCGTCATGATCGCCTTCCTCAACACGATCGGATGGCTGAAGCTGTGATCGCGTGAACGACGTCGGCAGGAGGACGCCGGGAACCGGCGGACGGGGCACCGATCAATACGCCCCGGGAATCGCCCCGGGCGACGGGCTCATCGCGCGGCGAGCGCTCTTTTGAGGAGCGCTTCCGTATTGGAGGGGTCCGTCCCGGCATCAAGCGCGGCTTGCACTTTCTTGCGCGCCTGTTCGTACGCAAAACCGAGCTGGGTGAGGGCGAGCACCGTATCGCGCAGGGCGGCGGAATCGCTGCCGGGAAGCGCCTTGATCTGCGCGGCAAACGCCTCGGCGGGGTCGATCTTGTCACGCAGCTCGACCACCAGCCGTTCGGCTGTCTTTTTGCCGACGCCATGAACGGAGCTCAACCGCTTGACATTGCCTTCGGCGATCGCCGCCCGAAGGTCGGTGACGGGCAGGCCGTTGAGAATCGCCAAGGCCACTTTGGGACCGACACCGTTGACGGTAATCAGCAGCTCGAACGTTGCCTTTTCGTCGCGGTCATGAAAACCGAACAGCAGATGTTCGTCTTCCCGGATGATGTGGCAGGTATGAAGCAGACAGGGCTCCCCTTTCGCGGGGAGGCGGTCGTAGGTGCCCAGCGTGATCATCACCTCGTAACCAACGCCCTGGGCGTCGATCCAGGCGATCGTCGGTTTTTTTTCAAACAAGGTGCCACGTACGAATGCGATCATGAATCATCTCTTTCAAGCCGGACACGGCCGTGACCGCATCCCTAAACCCAGACACACAAACATCAGGCCTCACCTGCTACCTTCTGTCACGCGCTTTTCACGTCATGGCGTTGCCGCGCGTCATCCGCGCGATCTGTCACGGGGCGGGCGTTTCGACGGGCTTCGGCAGTTTGTCGACGTAGGTTTTAAGCGTGGCTTGCCCCTGCGGGTCGCCGACGAGCGAATTGAACCTGTTGCCGTCATTCCCGCAGGTCTCCTGCAACACTTTGGAAAGAAAAGCTCCGCAAACCGGAAAGGCCATGTCGGTGTCGGACTTCATGACGCTGTAGAACCAGGGGGCCTGGCTCGGTGCGCCCTGGACGGCCAACGCATCCAGACAGGCATCGATCTGAGTCGCCAGGGGGGCCGAGGCCTTTCGCATCTCGCGAAGCGTGTCGGCCAGTGACGCATCCCGAATTTCCACCAACATCGTGACGAAGGGCGCGATGGCATCCGGCTTCGCCAGACGCAACGAGCGGTGCAGATAGAAGACCGAAACCGCGCCATATTCATTCAACAGGGCGGTGGATGCGGCCAGATCCTCCGGCTTGGCAGCGGCGAGACCCGTTACAGATTGTTCAATCCGTGTCAACACGGTCTCTGGCAACGGGGACCTCAACACCGCCTCCGGAATCACCCCACGCGGCTGCCCCGGCGGAGTCCAAGAGAGTTGAATTTGGCTGTTTCCGCTACCCTGATAGAACTCCACCCGCAGTTTGTGCCATCCCTTGGCAAGCGTAACAGCCGTCTTCTTATGCTCCTGCCAGTTCGAGCTGGCCGCCACATGCTCATCATTCACCCACACATTTGCCGCCCCGTGCGCGTTGACGAAGAAGGTATATTCACCCGGGTTGTCAACGTTCAGGAATCCGGTCCACCGAATAGAGATGTCATCTTGCCGTCCCTCGGGGAAGCGGAACTGCCTGTTCGGCACGTCGATGCGCGCGTCACGGGTCTCGAGCACAAGGTCTCGGAAATCCTGCCCAACGTAGTACCGGCCAAACAGCCCTTGGACATGGGGCGCGAAAGGCGCACCGCGCTCACACGCCCGGCGAACCGCTTCCGCAGACTTCGACGCAAGCGCATCCTGCACGTGTTTGGCCAGAGACTGTTGGCCATTCCCATCCTTGACGCGGTTGTTAAACGCCTCCACATCGCCATGGATTGAAAGCAAGGCCGCACACAGAATGGAGGTGTAGGGATTCATTTCCCCCGCATCCTTCGTGAGAGCCGCCTTGAAGAGCTCCGGGTAGGCCTTCGGCTCGATCTCGCCCGCCAGCCCGCACAGCGCGTCGGTGAGCGCCACAATCAACTCCGCGTCCTTTTCCGCCTTCAGCCGTTCCAGAAGCACGGGAGGCGCATTCCGGTCACGCCATGCGGACAGCAGCGGCGCGGCGGCCCGGGCCGTCTGGGCCGGCGCATGGCGGATCGCATTGCGCAAATACACAAACCCCACCTCCCCTGCGGCAGACAGGGCATTCCGTGACGCGCGGGCCAGCGGCAGGTTCGTCGAATTCAGCGCAGTCACGGCGTCGGCCAGTTCACTCAGCTTGCCGTCCCACGGCGCGCACCGTAACACATCGACCGGGATCACCGAAGCATTGCCGTTCGCAGGTGTCGTCCAGCCTACCCAGACGAGCGATGGGGCGTCCGGCCGATTCTGCGTGAACTGAACGCGGAACGGAAACACCCCCGGCGCCAACGTCACCTTGTCGGTACGCCCGTGCCCGTGCTGGTTGATAACATCCGTCACGTGTCGGCCGTCCACAAAGACCCGCACCCCGTTCTCGGCCCGAGCGGGAAAGGTGTAGTCGCCAGCCTGCGTAATGGAGATCCATCCGGTCCACTCCGCGGAAATGTTATCCTGCTGGTTGGTGGCCAGCGGGAACTGGCGGTTCTCGATGGCGATGACGCCGTCAAGCCTCTCCAGCACCGGCCGGTCGAAGTAGGTTTCGAGGTGATACCGGCCGTGCAGGCCCGGCAGCGACGGCGCGAGCGGATACCCGTTGCGACTGGCGCGCGCCACCGCCTCGCCGTCCTTGGAAATCAGCGCCGCTTGCACGTGCGCATCGAGTTTCGCATGCCCCTGGGCGTCGCCGACAAGCTCCCCGAACGCGGCCGGGGAGTTGCTGCACACCTGATCCAGCGCCACGCAGAGGATCGATGCATACGGGTTCATGGCTGCGGCGTCCTTGGCCAGCGCCGACGTGAAGAGCTCCGGGTAGGCCTTCGGCTCGATCTCGCCCACCAGCCCGCACAGCGCGTCGGTGAGCGCGACGATCATCTCCGCGTCCTTTTCCGTCTTCAGCCGCGCCAGGAGCACGGGAGGTGCCTGATCGTCGCGTCCGAACACCAGGAGGCGTGCGGCTTCACGGGTCGCGGCGGATGTTTTTACATGCTGGATCACGTTACGCAGGTGGAGATTCCCCACGTCGCCGGAGGCGGCAAGCAACGCGCGGGCCTCGCGCGCCTGCACACGGTTGGTGGAGGCCATGTCTGCGATGGCCTTGGACACGTCCACAAGCCTGTCGGCCCATGGCCGACACCGCAGGTACTGCGCCGACAGGATCTGCCGCCCGAAGCCCGGCCCCTCCCAATTGATCGACACCCGGGACTGGCCGCCAGGCTGGCTTTGCGAATAGATGACCCGGAACGCCCGTAGCCCGGATTCCAGCGTGACCCTCGCGCCCTGCCACCACTGTCCGGAATTCACATGCTTGCCATCCACGTAAAGGTAGGCGTAGTTTCCCGCGGCATCGCAGAAGAAGGTGTAATCGCCGGCCTTGGGTATGACGATCCAGCCATTCCATTCAACGGAGATATTGTCCTGATGATTGGTCGCCAGCGGAAAACTCCGGTTCCCCACATTGACGGCTTCGTCCAGACGCTCCAGGGCGAGATCGTTGTAACTCGGCGAATGGTGGTACTGCCCGTGCAGGCCCGGCATCAGCGGGGCGAACGGATACCCGTTGCGGCACGCGCGCGCCACAGCCTTCGGATCGGTTCCCGTCAGTGCAGCCCGGACATGCGCCTCCATCTTGGCGCGTCCGTCGGGATCGCCAACCAGATTCCCGAACGCCACGGGATCGTCCCCGCACCGTTTCCACAAGGCTTCGCACAAGATCGAGATAGCGGGGTTGATCGCCTCGGCATCTGCGGCCAGAGCCGTCCGGTACAGGTTTTTGAAAACCCGTGGCTCGATCTCCAACACGCGACCGCACAGGACATCCATCGCCTGCTGGTTGACGACACCCGTTTCCGTATTCAACACGTTGAACAAAAACAGCCGGCCCAGATCAGACGCTGTCGCCAAACGCTCCCGGGCCGCGTAAACGGTGGCATAGTTTGTCGAGCCCAAGTCGGACGCCGCACGAACGAGTGTCGCGACCATCGCCGGCCACGGCCGCGTGCGCATGACCGCGCCGGGGCCTTTCCATTCGAACAGGAACGATGCATCCGGGCTGTTATCGGCTTTCGTGTAGTCGATCTGGACGGTATGCCATCCCTCTGTCAGGACCTTCGGGTACGTCTTCGGCTGCCAGCCGAACGCGGCCCAGTTGTCAACACGCGCCAAAGAGTCTCCATCCACCGAGAAGCTGACGCTCTGAACGGCAGAAGGCCCACACTGCAGCACGAAACTGTACTCACCGGCACGTTGCACGTAGAGATCGCCGGACCAGCGGGCAGACAGGGCGTTCGTTCCGCCACCGGGCAGCGGAAAGGCCTTGGAGGCAATCTGAACCATCGGCGGCTCGTCGCGTTCCAGTGCCAACCCGCTGAAGGTGGCGTTGGTGTGGTAGCTGGCCCGCAAGCCATTCATCTGGGGAAGCACCTCGGGGATGCGTTCGCACGCCCACGCCAGGGCGGACGCATTGGTTGACAGCAAGGCTGTCCCGAAATACGTGCGCAGGGCGTCCATCCCTTCCGGATGGCAGACGATTTCGTTGAAACGGGCCTCGTCATTGCCGCACACGCGTTGAAACACCGCGTTCAGCGCTTCGAACACATGCGGCACCTGGAAGCCGGTGTCGGCACGGACGATATCGAAACAGCTCGGGGCCATGTCGGGCAGCAAACTTTCCGCCATGATCGTCAGCGCCCGGGTCCCGATGCGACCCAGCGGTGAACCCGGATCGGCCTTGATATGGTTCATGAAGATGGGGAGGGCTCGCGTGTCGGACAAGGCGATGAGCAGTTCGCCGGCCTGCAGCGCGATCGCCTCTTCCTTCGTCCGCAAGGCGTGCCGCAGAAAAATGAGGCCGAGCTCTTCCGCCTCCTCGAGCACGTCCTCAGCCGCCCGTACCGTCCGGGAATCGCCCGCTGCCAGGTTCTTGACGGCGACGACCAATTTTGGCGCAGCCCTTTTATAGGCAATTAAACGGCGCATGACTTCGGACAGCTCGTTAGCCTGCGGCGGATCCCGGAATGCCTCCTGCATTTCGCGGCACACTCGGGTCGCTTCCGTGAAATCCGTATCATTTTCCGAGGCGATCAATTCCGCCATGCGCACATCGAAGTCCGACGCGTCGGCACTCGATCTGACCATCCGCCGCGTATCCGCATTCACGGCGACGGCCGTCTCCTGGGTGGCGGCTGGCTGAGGCTGAATTGCCCCCACGGGAAGCCCGTTTGTCGCCTTCTGAGCGACCTCGACGGGACCGGCCTTAGCGGTCGAGTCCGGTTTGGGGGGCACAGGCGCCGACGGACGTTCTGGCTTGCCACAACCAGCCAGTATCGTGCAAATCAAGATGGCCACGGGGTAATATCTACGCATAAACCTCTCGCTTTCGTCCTTTGCTCCACGCAATCTTAACTTGTATTTAGCAGAAAACATGCCAGCCGTGACCGACGTCGGAGACGCTGAGGGGTTGAGGGGTGTTTCAGAGGACTCGCACGAGCGCAAGCCTGACCCGCGACGGGGTCCGACCCCGGGCCAGGTGTCAAACACGCAGCAGCACCCGCCTACCCCAGTATGCAGGTACGTTGGAATCCCTTGAAACCCACAGGCGCGTCACTCAGCGGGCAGGGGTCTTGGCAAGCTTTTCGCGATACGCCTGATACGTCGCGTATCCCTGCGGATCTTCCACCAGCGCATTGAACCGAGCCTCGTTGTTCGCGCAGGCATCCCGCATGACGCGGGACAGGAATGGTTCGCACGCGGGGAACTCCTTGTCCTTGTCCACTTTCATGAGTTCGTAGAACCACGGCGCTTGCTTCGGATCGCCTTTCTTTGCCAGGCCATTCAGCAGACCGTCGATATCCTTCACAACCGGGATACGCGATCGCTTCTGCTCCAGAACAAAGCCCATCACGGCGGGATCTCGCAACTCAATCAGGACGACCAGGATAGCGGCGACCCCCTGCTCCGAGACCTGCCGCAACGAGCGGTTCAGGAAAAAGGCGGCGACATCACCGTAGCCTTTCAACTGCTTGCTCGCCGCCGCAAACGCGGCGGGATCGGAAGCGGAGAATGCGGCCAACGCCCGCGTGATCTGCGTGAGAATCTCGGCGGAAGGCGAAGCGGACAGCACGGTTGACGGGATCTCCGCCCGTTCGCCGCCCGGCGGAACCCATGACAGGTTCACACTTTTCGCGCCCCGGCCCTGTTGAAAATCAACCCGTAACCGGTGCAATCCCTTGACGAGTGAAAGGGATTCCCGTATTTTTTCCTTTCCCTCTGAGCCGCGCGCCACCTGCCGTCCGTCCACCCACACGACCGCCGTCCCCGCCGCGTTGACGAAGAAGGTGTATTTTCCCGGGGTGACGATGTCGATGAACCCTTTCCAGCGCACGGAGATGTCGTCCTGCCGCCCGTCTGGATACCGGAACCGCCGCCCCGTGGCATTGTTCGGCGAATCTGCCGCTTCGAACACGAGATCCGAAAAATCAAGACCGGCGTGGTAGCGTCCCACGAGACTGGGAAGTCTTGGCGCGAAGGGCGTGCCATACTGGCACGCGCGGCGGATCGCGTTCTCACTCTCCGCCGCCAGCGCATCCCGCACGTGTTTGGCAAGCGCCGTATAGCCATGGGCATCACCCACGCGTCTGTTGAACGCCTCCGGGTCTCCGTGATCCGCCACCAATGCCGCGCACAGGATCGCAACGTAGGGATTGACGGCTTCAGCGCCTTCCGCCAACGCCGTTTGATACAGTTCCGGATACACAGCCGTCTCGATCAGCGGCGCCAGTTCGCGGAGCGCGTCCGTGAGCGCGGCAATCAGAGTGGGAGATGTTTCCGCCTTCAGTCGCGCCAGCAGCACCGGCAGCACATCCGGGGCTTGCCGCTCGGCCAGCAGGGAAACGGCCTCTGCCGCCTGCGGCGCATCGGCAAGCCGAACCATCGTCTGCAAATAAAGGACCCCCACCGCTCCAGACTGCGCCAGCAGCTTCCGCGCCGCCAGCACGGATACCACGTTGGTTGCGTTCAACTCGGCCGCCGCGTGGCTGAGCGTGGCGACAAACCCCGGCCACGGCGGCGTGCGTACTGCGGGCGCCGGGCCGGGTTTTCCCCCGGGCTCCTCCGGACCGGTCCAATCGCACGCCATCGATCCGTTGCCCGCCCCCTTCGCGTAGTCTATCCGAATGGCATGCCACCCCGGCCGAAGATCGAGCTTGACCGTTTGAACCCGGCCGTCCCGGCTCTGCAGCACGCGTGTGTCGTCCACCCACAGCGCCCCCCCCGACGGAGCGGCTTTCAAATTAAAACTGTATTCGCCCGCATGCTCAACCTGAAGATTGCCCCTCCACCGTGCGAAGATCGATTGCTGCCCCCCTGGGGGCACGGGAAAATCCCGGTTTTCCATCCGCAGAGCGGATTCGTTTCGTTCAAGAAAGCAACCTTCAAAAGCGCTGTTCGTGTAGTAGCTCGCCCGAACGCCGTTCAACAGGGGAAGGGCCTCAACCATCCGTCCGCACGCCCATGCAACGGTCGCCTCATTGGAGGACATCAGCGCCGCCCCGACATGGTTGCGCAACACGTCCATGCCGTGGACATCGCCCACGGCCGCGTTAAACAGGTGCTCGTCCCTCCCGCAGGCACGGGCAAAAAAGGCTTCCAGCACATCCATCACATGGGGCACCGCGAAGTCCGTGTCGGCCCGGACCAACCCGAAGCACCGCAATGCCGCTTCCGGTTTCAGATCCTTTGCCATGACCGCAAGCGCCTGAACCGCATTGCTGCCCAGCGGGGAAAGCGGATCCGCCTGAAGCTGTTCCACAAACAGGGGGATCGCCGCCGTGTCGTGCAGGGTCACGAGGAAGCGTCCGGCCTCCAAGGCGATCGCCTCATCCCGGATCCGCAAGGCGTGTCTCAGAAACAGGCGTCCCAGCTCGTCCTCCTCCTCGATCACGTCCTTGGACGCCTGGATCCGTTGCCTATCACCCGAGGCCAGATTGTTGATGGCCACGTTTATTTTCGCGGCGTTCTTCTTCGAGTCCAACAGACGGCGCATGATCTCGCTCACCCGGTGCGACTGCTTCGGATTCCTGACGTTTTTTTGAGCGTCCCGCCCCAGCTTGATGGCTTCTCCAAAGTCCGTGTCCCGCTCCAACGCGAGGATCTGCTCAATGAGGCTGTCGATCTCCGGGTCGGGTGCCACCTGTGCGGCCGTTTCGGGGGTCTGGCCGGAGGCCGCACCGACGGCCACGTCCGTCGCTTGCGTGACGACCGGCCGGGGCGAACCGGTGGCGGGTACCGGCGCGTTTGTTTCCGCTGCGGCGCCGACGCTGCCTGGACGAACGGACGTGGCGACGGACGTGGCGACGGACGCGGCAGCGGGTGGCGACGGTGTGCGTGCCGGCGCGACGGGTTTCGGCGAACGGTCGGATTTACCGCATCCGGCCAGAATCGCACACAGGAGGAAGATCACGGGACACCGATGCATAATGTGCTCTCTATTCGAATTAATCCAGTAAGCCTTGCATGCTAGCAAAAGGGGTGCGTTGTCTACAAGCGCCATTTTTGCCTATTGCCGATACCCCGTACGACACGTTATAGTTAACGTGGCTCTCCCATGAGGCTCTTGCAAAATCCTTGGAAGCGCAGGGAATCAGGTTTCAGGATGCCAGGATTCAGGCCGGAAACGCCTCCTGAACCCCGAACCCTGAACCCTCCGCTTGCACAAACCGAAGGTTTTGCAAGCGCCTCCCATCATAAGGATTTTTCAGCATGCGCGTTGTGTTCATGGGTTCCGCCGACGTATCGGCGGTGATGCTCGACGCCCTCGTTTACATGCGGGTGGCCGAGGTGGTCGGCGTGGTGACACAGCCCGACCGGCCGTTCGGTCGTCATCAGCATTTCATGCCGTGTCCGTGCAAAGCCAAGGCGTATGTCAATGACCTCACGGTCATCTCGCCCGAAAAGGTAAACCGTTCGGAGGTGCTGGAGCAGATTCGCGCATGGATGCCCGACCTGATCATCGTGGTGGCCTATGGGCAGTTTCTGGGAAAAGCGCTTCTCGCCATTCCGCTGCGGGGGTGCATCAACATCCACTTGTCGCTCTTGCCGCGCTATCGCGGTGCCGCGCCGATTCACCGTGCCATCGAGGCTGGCGAAACGGTCACCGGTGTGACGGCCATGTTGATGGACGAGGGCATGGACAGCGGCGACATGTTGATGCAGGCGACCGAGCCGATCCTGCACGACGACACAGCCAAGTCGCTTCATGACCGCTTGACGCTTCTGGGTGCCGTGGTGCTGCTGCGTGTGGTGCAGCAGGTTGAGAACGGACAGATGCACCCTACCGCGCAAAACACCGCCCTCGTGACCTTTGCCCCCAAGCTGAGCAAGGACGAGGGGCTGATGAACTGGGCGCTCACCGCGACGGATCTGGCCCTGCAGGTCCGCGCGTTCAATCCGTGGCCGGCGTGTTTCACCTCGATGCCACTCGTGTTGAAAGGCGGCACACGCGTGCGATTGAAAGTGCTCAGGGCCGAGTCGCTACCCGTCTGGAGCGCACCCGACGGGGTTGTACCCGGCACGGTGTGCGACGTGTCGGGCGAGGGGCCCGTGGTGCTGACCGGCTGCGGCGGTCTGCGGTTGCTGGAGGTCCAGCCCGAAGGCTCCCGTCACATGAGCGGCAAGGCGTTGCTGTGCGGCCACCCCCTGCGTGTCGGCGACCGACTGGGGGTGAGCGGTGCCTGAACCTCCCCACCCCCTTGTTTCCGCACGAGATCGCCCGGCCCATTCACCACCCAGCCGCTTTTGAAGATCACCGAAGGAGCACGCGCTGTCACAACCGATTTTCCAATCGCATTCGACGCAGAAACACAACGCGGGAGAAACCCCATGTCACACGCACGTAGTGTCTTGCAGATCATGTGTGTCGCCGCCCTGATGACGCTCGGAACGGGCTGCGCGACCAATCCGGTCACGGGACGCTCGGAACTTATGCTGGTCTCGCCGGGCGACGAGATTGCGATTGACCGGCAGGCCTCACCCGCACAGATCGCAGCCGACTATGGCGAAGTCCAAGACACCGCACTGAATGCCTATGTGACGGAGGTGGGCCGCAAGCTGGTGCAGCAATGCCACCGGCCGCAGATGCCCTATTCGTTCCGCGTCGTCAACGCCGTATATGCCAACGCCTATGCGTTCCCCGGCGGGACGATCGCCATTACGCGCGGCCTGCTGATCGAACTGCGCAACGAATCCGAGCTGGCGGCGCTGCTCGGACACGAGCTGGCACACGTCAACGCCCGCCACACAGCCCGGGCAATCACTCGCAGCACGTTGTTCTCGGTGGCGCTCGGCGTGGGCGGGGCTGCGCTGCAGGCTCAGGAGTCTGCCTACACCGATCTGGTGATGACGGGCGGACAGATCCTCGGCGGCGCAGGCCTTGCCAAGTACAGCCGTGACCAGGAACGGGAGGCCGACGCGGTCGGTATGGACTATCTCGTAGCCGCCGGGTACGACCCGCAGGGCATGGTGGGCCTCATGTCCCTGCTGACCCAGCTCGGCGAACGCGACCCGCTGTTTCTGGAACGGCTATTCTCTTCACACCCGATGAGCGCCGAACGGCTGGCAACGGTCAGGCAACGGGCGCAAACCTATCCACCCCGCGAGGGGGCTCTGCAAGAGGCCCGATTTCTGGAACGCACAGGATCCCTGCGCGCGCTCACGCCCGCGATCCGCCTGTTCAACAAGGCGGAACAGGCGCGGGCGCACGGCGATTTCGCCGCAGGTGTCCGATTTGCGCGCGAGGGCCTGACCCTCGCCTCCCACGATTATGCCGGCCTCCTCATCCTCGCGGCATGCCAGAACAGCCTGAACCAGCCTGGTGCCGCGCTGGCCACGGCCCAACTGGCCACCATGGCCAATCCGCGCGAGCCCAATGCCCAGGGGATGATCGCCGTCACGGCCCTGGCGCTCGGACGCTACGACGAGGCGCTGGCGGCCACGACGGCGTTCGAACAGGTTCTGCCGTCAGAACCGCAGGCGCGGTTCATCCGCGGCTTCTGTCATGAGCGCCTCGGCCACACCGCAGCAGCCGCAACCGCCTATCGCTCTTACCTGCAGGCGGTCGGCACCGGCGGCGCCGACGCCCGCTCACGTCACGCCCAGAATCGCCTCGCGGCGTGGGCGCCACCGCACCCCTAGTGCCCACACACCTTATGCCGTCGCACCCCATCGCCCGGTGGCTCACGCCAGCCGTTCCGCGAGCGGGCAACCGACGCATCCGGCGCGGGCGCTCAGGCAGAAATCGGCATGGATCTGCAGCAGCCCCTGAATGCGCAGTCCATTGTTGGCGTAGAGCAGGGACGGGTTGTGGTCGCGACCGAAAAGACGGAAGGCCGTCGCGCGAACCGGGGCGGAGATGTCTTCGGGGGGCAGGTGGGCGAGAACCTCGGGGTCGAGGCGATCTTCAGCCGCAAACCAGGGAATGACCACGTTGAGGAGCATGGCGGCGATGCGGTTGGGGCCGAGAAGCGCACCCGCGGCAGGTGTCGGCGCGCCGGAGAGCGTGAGGCGATCATCCCAGAACGGCCAGCGTGCGCCGCTTTCAAAGAGCAAAACGGCCGAACGGAACCAGGCGTGCGGCGGCATGGCGGGTAGCACGGCGAGGCGGTCAATGATGGTGTGGCGCCCGCTGAAGAGCGCAGCCGCCGCGGCCAGTCGCCGCGTGGGGCTGTTGTGCGGACGAAGCCCGTGGCGGATCCAGGCGTCGGCGGTCAATGGGTCGGCGATCGGATGGCGCCACCAGTAATCCCAGAGGCTACGGACGAACGGTCGCAGGGCAGGATCGGCGCTGTCGTCAGGTGGCGGCAGGAGCCCCGACGCGCCGAGCAGCCGACCGTAGACGTTTGCGGCACCCGCGTCCGGATCCCACTCGCGAAGCGGCAGCCGCTGAGCCAACCGACGAAAAGGGGCCGAATTCTGCTTGTAACCGAGCGCGGCGAACAGATCTTCGTAGAGCGTTTGACGTGAATCGGCGCTCTGACGAAAGCGGGCGCTGAGGCGACCGGCCTTGGACTGGAGGCGGAACTCGCCGGCGGCGTCGAGCAGCGCGATCGCCAGATCAGGCTGGGACGCCAGAGCAACGGAACAGGGGCGTGGCGTGGCGGGCAGGACGGCGTGGGGATAGGCCGCGAGATCTATGTCGTCAAAGCTGAACGCGGGGTTGCCGCAGAGGGCCGGGGCCAGCGGGATGCGGAGGATGTGGGCCGGCAGCGTCACCGGACATGGGCCAGCGGCATACGTGACATGGGCGACCAGGTTGCGGTAGTGGGGATTCGACGCGTGGCGGTGTGCATCCCAGTCACGGGGAGTGACGTGTACTTCGACATCGCCGGTCACGCGCGCACCTGAGGCGGTTTCAAGCGTTGCGTCGCGAAAGTCCGGCCCCGCCTCGAGATTCCATCGGCCGGGCTCGAGCACGGTAACCGGTGTGCCGTCGGTGGTGGCAAGCGGCGCGGGGCGGAGGCGGTCATCAAACCAGACACACTGCAGGTGGCGTTCGGACCAACGCGGCCCGTCGGCGGGATTTTCCGCCTCGCCGACGGCAAGGGGCAGGTCGCTTTGCAGCAGGTAGGTGGCGTAACGAGCGGCGAGCGGGAATGTCAACATGGCCGGTTACTCCTGAAGCAGCAGGTTAGTTCACGGTTCCAGATCTTTGCGCCAGCGAGATGAAATAGGCGTGCAAGCGGGGATCATCGGTCAGTTCCGGATGAAACGAGGTCGCAAAGAGGCGTCCCTGACGGGCCGCCACGATCCGGCCATCGGACAGGGTGACAACCGCCCGTGCCGCAGGACCGACGGCGTTGATCAGCGGGGCGCGAATGAACACGGCATGAAAAGGGGGCTGTCCGGCCATCCCGTCGCCAAGGTCCGCAAGATCGAGATCGGTCTCGAAGGAGTCGATCTGACGGCCGAAGGCGTTGCGCGTCACGGTGATGTCCATCAGGCCGAGAATCGGCTGGTCGCGACCGACGACCCTACTGGCGAGAAAAATCGCTCCGGCGCAGGTCCCCCAGATGGCACGATCCCGGCCGAATCGCCGCAGGGGTTCGACCAATCCGAAATCGGTGGCCAGTTTGCCGATGGTCGTGGACTCGCCCCCCGGGATGATGAGACCGTCCAGGTCATCGAGCTGCGCCGCAAGACGCACCTCGGCGGCGGCCACACCGAGACGCCGCAGCATGACGCGGTGCTCCGCAAAGGCTCCCTGCAAAGCCAGCACGCCGATCTTCATATTACCAACCGCGTCCCGCGAGCCGCTCGGCATCCGGCATCTGCGCGACGGTGATGCCAACCATCGGCTCTCCCAGATTACGGCTCACTTCGGCCAGAATGGAGGCATCCTGGAAGTGCGTCACCGATTTGACGATCGCCGCGGCCCGTTTGGATGGATTTCCGCTCTTGAAAATACCGGAGCCAACGAATACGCCATCCACTCCGAGCTGCATCATCAGCGCCGCGTCGGCAGGTGTGGCCACACCGCCCGCCGCAAAATTGACCACCGGCATGCGACCGAGTCGCTTGGTCTCCTTGAGCCATTCGTACGGCGCACCGATCTCCTTGGCATACGCCATCAGCTCCTCGTCGGCCATCGCCGTCAGCCGGCGGATCTCCCCGAGCACCGTCCGCGCGTGACGGACCGCCTCCACGACGTCCCCCGTGCCGGCTTCACCCTTGGTGCGGATCATCGCGGCGCCCTCGCCGATGCGGCGCAACGCCTCGCCGAGGTTGCGGCACCCGCAGACAAAGGGAACACTGAAGCGGTTCTTGTCAATGTGGTGGGCTTCGTCCGCCGGGGTCAAGACCTCGGACTCATCGATATAGTCCACGCCGATCGACTGAAGGATCTGCGCCTCGACAAAATGACCGATACGACACTTGGCCATCACGGGGATCGTCACGGCGCTCATGATCTTCTGGATCAGGTCAGGGTCAGACATCCGGGCCACGCCGCCCTGCGCGCGAATGTCGGCGGGGACGCGTTCGAGCGCCATGACCGCGCAGGCGCCCGCTTCCTCGGCGATGGTTGCATGCTCGGGTGTCACAACGTCCATAATGACGCCGCCCTTGAGCATTTGCGCCAACCCTTTTTTCTCGGTCCAGGTTCCAGTCTTCTTTTCCATCATCCATTCTCCTTCGGTTCAATTCGGCATGGAGCGTATCACATTTCGGACGGGAGAAACAACGAAATACACACAAACGGGTGGTTAACACGATCACTCTTCCGCGCCGAAATCGTATGTCGGAGGCTGCGGCAAGATCGCCGGGGTGGAGGCGGGATCGGACCACGCGATGGCGCCATCCGCCTCGACAAAGCCTGCGGCAAGCGCCAGGTTGGCCCCGTAAAAATCCGCTTTGGCGGTGTAGATCATCACATCGGGGATCCGGTCGTAGCGGTGGTTGTCAGGGATCTCCCGGCCCCACGGAATGCCGCACTGCACCACGGCCGTACGGTTGGTGTTAAAGGGACTCGCGGCGGTGAACCAGAGCCCATTGCCGGGCCGGGAAAAGCGGCGCGAGCCGATGCGAAAAGCCGCGGGTGTGCAGGAAACGCCGTTTTCGGCAAAGATGCGGCGGATCAGTGGACTCGACTCCGGCTCGCCGAAAATAAACAGGTTCAGATTCGTCTCGGACGAGGCGCCCAGATACGGTTCAAGGACCGTGCGGGGCGCGCCGTGCGCAAACCGCAACCACTCGTCCGCACGCGCCTCCAGACGGCGCTGTGCCCCGGTATCCGTCGCGCGGTCGGTGCCGCCGACCAGGACAAAAGGCTGCTGCCATGCATTCTGCAGGCGGCTGCCCGTCTCGCCGATGCCGATGCGCGAGACACACGCGGAGACGTTGGTGACGGAGAGGGTGGCTGCGAGCCACGCGGTCCCCACCGCGTTTGTCAGCACATCCAGCGTCGTCCAGTGGTCTCCCGCGGGCTCGACAATCAAACGGGCGCGGGAGTTGTGCTGCGCGGCCTGGTCGAAAATCGCCTTGCCCTGGACAAAGCTGACGAGCGTGTCATACCGGGCATGAACCGCCAGCACGGGCAGGGATTTCAACTGCTGCACCCAGGCAGCGGCGAACTGGGTGTCAACCAGTCGCCGCTGCCACGACGGCAGGTCCTCGGGCTTGAGCCGATGCCAGACGTAGAAATCACCCCGGCCGGCAAGCACCATGACCGCATTGAAATACTGCGGATGCCGCGCGGCGATACACCACGCCCCCAGGCCACCCATCGAATAACCCACCAACACGACACGGCGGGGATCGGTGCCATAACGCACCCGCATCTCGTCCATCACGCGGAAGACGTCCTCCTCGCCAATGCCTTGAAAATCGGTGTTGCCCCGCCCAAAGGGAACCGCAATGCACGCGCCGGATCGGGCCGCCACGTTGGTCAGGTGTGACGGAAAAGAGGGACAGTTGAACCGGTCATATTGAGGCGAATAGCCATGCAGGTAGATAATCAGCGGCGCGGTCTGCCCCGGTGTCCAACCGGGTGGTAGGTAGCGGATGAACGGTTGAGCCGAATCATCAATCGAACTGATATAGGCGTCGATCCCGACTCCCGGTCGCGGCGCGGGCGCGCGGTCCTCGGACAGGTTGCGCAACGCGTCGTTGAGGGCGGCGTGCTCCTGGGCGCGCGCGCCCGACAAATCGCTGAATCCATTCCGGTAGACGCGATCGACCAGTTTGATCCGGGCAACATGGAGCCGGACACGAGCCGCCTCCCACGCGCGCCAGTCGTCGGAAGCGGCCCGGAGCGGCGCTGCACCCAACCACGACACACCCCCCAGTACCGCCAAAAGGACGGCACAACGGCGGTCGAACCCGATTGTGGCGGGCCTCATTCGGCAGATCATTGGACGCAAACGGCTTTGTCCGATTCCCACAACCCGTGGATGTTGCAGTACGCGGTGGCGCAGAGGATGCCGGACACGCTGATTTTGACACGTGTGACGACGCAGCCATCCGTATGGATCGGCCCCAGATTCGGACCGGCTGCGGCCTGCCCATGGGCGCTGAATTCAAACCGGCCGATCTCGTACGAGACTTTGGAGCCTTCGGGTATGAAATGGACCGCGACCCACGCGATGTGATGCTCCGTCGTGTTGGGATGCGCGATCTCCTTGCCCACCACGACAGACACATTAAAAAGCTCGCCGGCCTTCACCGCATCGGGGGCCTCAATCACCGGCACATGCTTCTCACTCTTCCAATCGGCCGTCTTGACCATTTCGCCTAATTTATTCATCGCAACGTCCTTTCTGATAGCGGGTTCAACGTGTTCAACAGAGTAGCACAAAGGGGGGTGTTTTTGACAGGTCATTTTTTGTGATTGTTTTTTTGCGCGCATGATGGCATGTTTCTCCCCCGTGCATCAGGGGAGGAGAACCGATCAACCGATGACAACGAACGTGGCTGACCCGCTTGAGGGATGGAACAGTATCCGCAGTGCCGAACTCTATTCGGTGGCGGCCTGGGGTAACGGTTATTTCAGTGTCACACCTGACGGTTTTGCCGCCGTCCGCCTGCGGAATTCGTCGGGCGAAGTGTCGGTCAAACTCTACGACGTGGTGCAGGGACTGACCGAACGCGGCCTCACCTGCCCCCTGCTGCTGCGTTTCTCGGACCTGCTGGGTGATCGCATCCGCGTCCTGAATGAGTCGTTCGGCAAAGCCATCGCCGACTATGGGTACAAGGGGTGTTATCGCGGCGTCTACCCGATCAAGGTCAACCAGCAGCAACAGGCCGTTTCAGATGTGATCACCTTCGGCCGCCCGTGGCACCACGGCCTCGAAGCGGGATCCAAAGCCGAGTTGTGCGCCGCGCTTGCGTTCATGCGGGATCCCGAAGCCTACATCATTTGCAACGGCTACAAAGACACCGAATTCATTGACCTCGCCCTCTCCTCTCTCAAGATGGGACTGCAGACCATTCTCGTGCTCGAAACCCCGGGCGAAATGGATCTGATCCGCGAACGCGCCACCGAACTCGGCGTCCGCCCCCGCATCGGCGTGCGCGTCAAGCTCTCGGCCCGGGTGGGCGGCAAATGGGCCGAATCGGGAGGCGACCGCTCGGTCTTCGGTCTGAGCCCGTCCCAGGTCATCGAGGTCGTCGATGCCCTCCGCAGCCACGACATGCTCGACTGTCTCGAAATGCTCCATTACCATCTCGGTTCACAGGTGCCCAATATCCGCGATGTCCGCGCCTCGATCTGCGAGGCCGCCCGGTTCTACGTCGGTCTCGTTGCCGAAGGCGCCCGCATGGGGATCCTCGACATCGGCGGCGGCCTGGCCATCGATTACGACGGTTCACACACCAACTTCCCCTCGTCAGCCAATTACGACATCCAGGAGTATTGCGCCGATGTGGTCGAAGGGGCGATGCACGCCTGCAACGAAGCCAACATCCCCCACCCCATCCTGATTTCCGAGTCGGGGCGTGCGCTGGTCGGCTACTATTCCGTCCTGCTGATCAATGTGATCGACACCGCCCGCTTCGAAAATACAGACCTGCCGCAGACCCTCCCCGAGGTGATCCCCGAACCGCTGGCCAATCTGCTCGAAGTCGCCCGTTCCCTACGCGCCAAGAACCTTCAGGAATACTTTCATGACGCGGTCTTCTACCGGGACGAGGTCCACTCCGCTTTCCAGCACGGCGACATCTCCCTGCGCACCCGCGCCCTCGCCGACCAGATCTTCTGGTACATCCTCACCCGTATTGCGGCAGAAGCCCGGAAAATGAAGGTTGTCCCCCAGGAATTGCGTGGCCTCGAATCGGCCCTGGCCGACATCTATTACTGCAACTTCTCCGTGTTCCAGTCGGTTCCCGACGCCTGGGCCGTGGATCAGCTCTTTCCCATCATGCCGATCCATCGCCTGCGCGAAAAGCCGACCCGCCTCGGATTCATCTCCGATATCACCTGCGACTGTGACGGCAAGATCGACGCCTTCATCGACCCGCACGACGTCAAGACCGCCCTTCCCCTTCACGCCGTGACCCGCGGCGACGAGTACATCCTCGGCATCTTCCTCGTCGGGGCGTATCAGGAAACCCTGGGCGATCTGCACAATCTTTTCGGCGACACCAACGTCGTTTCCATCCGCGTCGACGAGGACGGCGAGATCGAATACACCCAGGAACTGCGCGGCGACTCCGTGGGCGACGTCCTCTCCTACGTCGAGTACAACCCCGGTACGCTCATGGAGCAATTCCGCGCGCTCGCCGAGGACGCGGTGAAGCAAAAGAAGATCACCCCCGCCGACCGCCGCACCATCCTCACCGCCTACGAGAACTCGCTCCGCGGGTATACCTATTTCGAGAGCTGATGGCGCGCAGGAGTCAGCAATTCTAATTTTGAGCACATCCGTACAGTCGAAATCGAAATCGCTATCGCTATCGGGGTCGAATTCCTT